>PUPC01000085.1 GCA_003553185.1 Planctomycetota bacterium
CATAATGCGGTGCGAGAGCTGGAGTTCGTGGTGTCATACAGGCCTCGGGCCGGTGTTGCGCAGCGAAAGATGTCAATGCCTGGTCGGCCCGATTGGCACGCGGGCCGGCGCCGGGCGGGTCACTTCGAGAAGAAGCGGGAGAGCAGCCCGCGCTTCACGTGCACCGCGCCCTCCGGGCAGAGCTCCTGGCAGCAGAAGCATCCTATGCAAGAAGTATCGTCAATTTCGGGGCATCGGTCAACCACTTTCATTGCATCGGCCGGACAGGACTCGATGCAGATACCGCAGGTACGGCAGGTACGGGAGTCGATTTTCGGTCGGATGCGGATCAGCCGCCGCGCCAGATTCGTCAGGAATGCGGGCACGAACATCAGGCGCCCCATCGGCGGCGGCTGCACGTCGGTCAACCGGAGTTCGTCGGCCCAATGCCCCGCCAGCTCGATCCGCTCGAGGTCGGTCTCGCCGACATCGAGACCGTCCCGCCGGGCTTCGTCGGCCGCGACCAGCGTAGGGACCTCCGCCGCCTCGAACCCCAGCAGCCGGGCGAGCACCGCGTCGAGAGCGAACGGGTCGGTCGAGGCCGCCAGGAATCCGAATGGCCGCACCCGCCCGTGCGCCGGGCCCGCCCCGTCCATACCGATCACCCCGTCGGCGATATGGAGGCAGGGGCCGACGGCGTGCGCGATCTCGATCACCGCACGGGCCATTGCCCGCCGATCACGGCCGGCGTGCATGTGCCAGGTCACCTTGCGGCGACCGACCACGCACCCGAACAGGTTCTTGACCGCCAGAGTCAACACAAGCTGCTGATGCGTCTTGACCTTGGGAAGGTTGATGATGGACGGGGCATCGACGACGGCCCGGGCCAGCTCGATTCGCCGGAACCGGGCGCCGTCCGGGCGAGCCATCGCCACCGACTCGTCGAACGGCCACACCTCGGCGTCGAGCTCCTCGGCCGCGGCCGCGAGCCCAGATCGAGCCAGGACCGAATCGAGCGAGCCCACGCCCGGGCTGTCCCCCAAGGCGACCGCTCCCCCGGCGGCGCGGACCGCACGGCCCACGGCGTGAACCACCTCGGGATGGGTGGTGACCGCCGCGTCCGGCTCGGCGCCTTTCAACAGGTTCGGCTTCAGCAGGACGCGCCCGGACGCCGGGATGAACGGCTCGATCCCGCCGAGCGGCTCCAGCAGTTCGGCCACCGCACCGGCCACCTCGTCCGGCGAATAGCTCTCGCACCGGGCGAGCGCCACCCGGCTTCTCCCGCCGGGGGCCGGCCCTCGTTCGTCTGGCGTCGACATTGTCTGGCTTACCGCTCCGAAACGGGTTTCAAGTCAGGCCCGGGCAGCCGCCGGTCGAAAAACGGCGGCCGGGCGGTCGGGGCGTACACGCACGGGTAAGATGCGGGATACCGGGCGGGGGATCACACCGGAGACCGTCTGGCGGACGCCCTCGCCGACCCGCGGCAAGATGGCGGCCGAGGCCCCCGGGGTCGGGATGGTGGAGACGATGGGGCTCGAACCCACAACCTCCAGAGTGCGATTCTGGCGCTCTCCCAATTGAGCTACGTCCCCGACCATTAGAGCTACCCGATACCCTACCAAAGCCCGCGCGATAAGTCAATAACCGGCTCGGGGTCTGGCGTCGATTCGGGCTCCGGGTTGACTCTGGCCCGACCGGCCGATATCCTGTCGAGCAAGCCGACCTCTCATCCACGAGGAGGACCGATGATCCAAAACGACTCCACGTTCCTGGTTACCGGCGTCACCGGCATGGTCGCCAAACGGCTCGTCCGGGAGCTTCTTGCACGCGGGCATACGGTGCACGGCGTCGCCCGCTACTCGCGGCCCGGCAGCCGGGAGGAGCTTGATGAGATGGGGGTGACCACCTGGAAGCGCGACCTGTCGGTCGAGCCCGTCGACGACATGCCCGACTATGATTATGTGCTGCACCAGGCGGTCTATTGGAACAAGTCGAAGTCCGGTGCCGAGGCCAGGCGCAAGGTGATGGACATCAATTCTGCGCTTGCCGAACGGGTGATGCAGCGGTGGCGCGATGCACGGGCGATTTTGCTGGCGTCGACCGGCGGAGTGTGCCGCGAGTCGGACGAGTTGGCCGATGAAAACACCCCCGTCCAGCCCAACCCGGACCGGCAGAATTACCACCTGGCCAAGTTCGCCGGCGAGCAGATCGCGGTCGCAAACTCGATGTTGCACGGGACCCCGGCCGTCGTCCTCCGCTACTACTGGCCGGTCGATTTCGACGAGATCGCCGACCGGTGCGTGAACGCGGTGGCGGCGGGCAAGCCGATGCCCGGGGCCGACCCCGAGGAGCCGTTCCGATGGACGCCCATCGACCTCGTCGACGCGGTCGATTACACCATCCGAAGCGTCGAGGTCGCCGACAGCCCGCCGGCCATCCTGTGCTGCGGCGGGCCGGAGCTGGTCACGCGCAAAAAATTGACCCGGACCGCGGCCGACGTCCTCGGAGTCGAGCCGGTGTTCGAGAACCCCGACGACTATCACTGGGAGAGCTTCCTCGCGGACAGCTCGCGGCTTTACAGCCGGCTGGGCGAACCGAAACGGTGCCTGACCGAGGTGGTGCGAGAGACGGCCCGGCAGGCCCGAGACCGATAGCCGGGCCCGACGCTCCGGCCGGGCTCTCCGTATCACATCGACCGGAGCACCGCTCCAAGAGACCGCTATGGCCGGAGAAGAGCACTTGCCCCGCGACGTTCGGCCGTTCGGCTTCCTCAACGTCATCAAGCCGCTGGAATGGACCAGCCACCGGGCGGTGGGGGCCGTCCGCCGCCGCGTCCCGCCGGGCACGAAAGTCGGGCACGCCGGTACACTCGATCCGCTGGCGACCGGCGTGGTGGCTGCGCTGGCGGAGCGGGAGCAGCCG
>PUPC01000086.1 GCA_003553185.1 Planctomycetota bacterium
AGTGAGCACCTCGGTTTTCTCAGGGGCCTCGGCCTCGAAACCGACGTGCTCGACCGAATCCTCGGGGGGAACGCAGACAAGCTCGTCCCGACAAACCGATAACCATGAGAGAACAGAGTCTCGCAGGAATGCTGGACGTGTTCTTCATCCTCATCAATGACCTTGGATGGCGGGACCTCTGCTGCTACTGAATCACGTCCTGCGAGACGCCGTGCATTGACCGGTTGGCCCGTTCCCCCTGCGAGCACAAGCGGGACCTGCGAATCAACCGACGGTTCGTTCAGCCCGTCCCCGGCTACGCCGTGATGATCGAGAGCTTGGACAAGAAGGTCGGCCGCCTGCGCGAGTGGCTGGAGCGCATCGAGACAACAGCCCCGGTCAAATCCGGAATGGAGAAGCACGTGTGGCGATCACGGGATTGCCGGCTCGCCCGGCCCCGTTTCGCTCAGGATATGAGGAAGAGCAGGGGAGCGGTAGACCATGAGTGGCAGAGCGAGTCCGAAACGTCGCCGTTGAACGTTTCCCACGCTGCCGTCGAGCCGCCCTTCAGCATCTTGCCCCACTCGTCCTTGATCAGGTCACGGGCTTCTCGCATCATCCCCGCCTTGGCCAGCGCCGGCAGCATGTAGAAATAGAAGTACGGGCTACACCGGCAGAGGTCGTCGTATTCGTCGAGCATCCGGTTGAGGATGGTTTCCGCTTCCGCCCGGGTGACCACGTCGAAATAGACCGCAAGCGAGTTGGCCTGCCACGAGGTGCTCTCGGACCGCTTCGTCCGTCGTTTGGTGTCGTGGAACACGTCCCCGTCGAAGAACTCTTCGCGGATGGCGGCCTTCAGGTGTTCGGCCTCTTTCTTGAGGTCGTCGGCCTCTTCGCGGCCTGTTTCACCCGCCATCTCTGCCAGCGTTTCGACAAAACCGTAGTAGAAGAGGTTGAGCGGGCAGCTCGTGCCGTTGCGATCGATCTCCGGATGCGGGAACTCGTGCCGTTCCATGCCCGGATGATCGATGAAGTTTATCAGGTCCTTTTCCGCCATGGAATCGAAGCGGAACGATATCAGGCCCTCTTTGTTCGTATGGCTGTTGTACCACGATTTCAGCCGGAGCGCCTTGTCGATGGTGTCTTCCGGCTTATAGTATTCGCCCTTTTTCTCCCGGTAGAAGCGCTGTCCGAGCACGGGCACGAGCGAGAAATCGAGGAAGGTCTGCCCGCCGCCGGGATACACGGCAGCTAGCTGGCCGTGCTCGTTGAACGGAACTCGCAGGAAGCATTCCAGATACCATTCGAGGTAAGAGGGCTCGTCGTAACCGGCCCACAGGGCCTGGGCGACGAACAGGGTGCCGGCCCAATACTGCGACTGCTCTCTGGTCGGGCAGTCGATGAGGTGCTCCTGGGCGGTCACGTCGATGGTGTGGCGGCAAATGTTGAAGATTCTGCGCAGCTTCCGGTCCTTCGTTCTTGCCTTCCTTCTTACACGGATTGCGGCCTGACGCTCGATGCATCCGACTCGATGGATTCGGCATTGTTCGGCATCGCCCCGGATGACCACGTGCAAGTAGCGCAGTCCGGTCCAGGCAAATGTGGTGAAGGTGTGTCGTCCGCCCCGGCTCGCAAATCGTGCGGTGTTGATCGTGTCGTTTCGGGAAATCCACGGCCGGTCGCCCTGAAGAAGCTCGGCTCCCGACATTTCAATCACAGTCCCCAGAGGGGCGTCGATGTCGATGGTGTAAAACCCGACCCGCTCCCGTCCGAGGTCGAACGTCATGGCGTTCGCCTCGTGAAGCAGGGCGTTGCTGGCACCCAGGTCGAACGAGCTCCATTCGATCACCATCTCGAGGTCCTCGGAGTCGCATATCTCCGGCACGTTGCCGATGTGCCGGGCGCCCTGCTGTGCGACCTTCCATCCACGGAATCGTTTCGGGCGCACAAAGTTTCGGGTCAGATAAGGGGTGATCCGTTCCTGGTAATCCTTCCAGATTTCGTCGGCCTTCTCGACGGGTACCGCGTCGTCCCACACCTCGGTAGCGTATTTTGGAAATCTCTTCTGATCCCAGCCCTCCGGCTCGAACCGAGCGTCGTAGTCCTCGCAATAGGGGAGCGCTTTCCCCCGCTCGGGGACCACCTGGCTCCACATGTCGAGGTCGATGCATTTCCACGACTCGTCGGTCGTCATGGCCTTCTTGCCCTCCTTGAACCGGGCAATCAGACCGCCGGGGGCGGGCCGTTGGTATTGCACATCGGTGTCGGACCAATGATATACGACCACGGCGACGTGGAGGGTCCGCTCGCCGTTCAGCTTGTGCTTCAAGTGGTCATACAGGCACCACTCCGGGTCGCCGTGGACGGGGCCCCTGTTGACGAACTCGCCATTGACAAATAGCTCGTAATGATAGGAGGCAGTGATCCAGACCTCGAGCTCACGGCCCTTTCGCGACAGCTCGAGGTCCTTCACGAACAGAGCATAGTGGTTTTTGAGATGGTTCGGGCTCCAAATCCATTTTGCGTCGTCAAAGGGGGAGTCAGGCATATAGGATGTCCTCGAGGCCAGGAGGTCGACTGCAGCCGTGAGGCCGGTTCAAAGAGCGGGCTGGTGATGGGCGGTCCTGCGTTCCAGTCGGTGGTGCTAACCTGTTGTGGCGTAAATACATAAACTCAACGCAATGTGGATGGGAAGAGCTCTTTTCAGGCCGCCACTCGCCCCACAGGATATAAGCGTCTGGTCCGCAAGCAATTGCCGCAGATTGTATCCGATGACCGCGGTTTCGTCAAGTCCGGCGAGCGGGGCTACCGGAAACGCGCAGGTACATGGTATCCACTCTGCCGAGGCGGGCGGGGGGCCGCGCCTGGGCGATGTGGCGGGGACGAAGGGAGCCCGAAGGGCGACCGGAGGAGCC
>PUPC01000349.1 GCA_003553185.1 Planctomycetota bacterium
AACCGAGGTTCCTTTCGCGCGACCTAGCGTATCTGCCTCGCCGAACGGGCCTGCGGCCCATCCGTACTGGGCGAACCAGTCGACACAGAAGCCAGTGTCGGCATCGGCCTGCCCAATACCGCCCAGCACTTCATCCTTGACCCGGTTGATCAGCGTGAGAGCCTCGTGCACGGGCATCTTGGTGCCGTCCTGGGCGAGCACGCCCGCGTAGCGCGAGTAGATGGCCATGCCGGGGCCGATGGCGGCCTGGGCAAGATCCACCGGGGCGATGGGGGACCGCCCCGTGGTTCCGCCTATCATGGTGGCCAGCGCGTCGGGCAGCTCAGCCCGCAATTCGCGTTGGAAATCCTGCCGGCTTATGGAGCGTGCCTGTCGGTCGCGTTTGCGACAGACGAGTACGATGCTGGAGGCCAAGGCGTTGCTGTCGTTGCCGATTACCCGACCTTGTTTCTCCGTTCGCATCGGCCATGTCCCACCAATCGAAAATCCCGCTTCGATCGCGGCCGCAAGGAAGGTGTCCCAGCCAGTGCTCGCAGTGGCTCCCGCGTTGTCTTTCGCCGTTTCGGACTGTTTGAAGGCGTAGTAGATCGTAACGGGGAAGGCTGGGTGCGCCTGTTCGGCGAGTCGATGCATCGCCTGCGTCATGCCGGCGAGGAAGAACGTCTCTGCCTTCGCCTTGCTCCCGTGCCGGTAGGGCGTCGCGACGAGTTCTTCGGCCTTCGGCACCGCTAGCGTCATGAAAAGGTCGGGGTAGACGTGCCGCAGCGAGCGGCGTAGCCAGACATAAAAGAAGTCTGACAGGTCAGCATAGCCGATATTGTCGTAATAGGGTGGGTCCGTGGAAACCACCTTTCCTGCTGTTGTGCCTTGTGTGTTTGCGTCCGCCTGAATTGCCGTACCGGGGGTGCCGTCACCCAACGCGGTAAATCCTTTTACTTGTCGTTCAATGAGGTTGCCATAGCTACCAGAGGAATCGCAGAGCGGATTGCTCTCGGCGTAGTCCCAAACCATGGGGATCGCCTGGCGGGCGAAGACGCTACGCATCTGGGCGTTGGCAGAATTCCAGCCGCACACCGAAGAGGAATGATTGGCGACTTGGTTCACCAGAAACCCGAGGTACACGACGAGTCCATCGGCGTACGCGGCGGCGCAGGTGCCGCCATCGCGGAGGGCCTCGATTTGGTCGGAAAGCCCGGCGGCAAGGGCGTCGTGCTGCACCCGCTCTCGCGCTTCCTGCACCAGGTCGGAGAAGGTCGTCAGTGCTACGAGCTGCCGGGGTGTGAAGAGATCACCGAACTGCGTCAGCCCGTACTCGACGACGTTTGTGCGGCCGGGCCAGTGGCAGATTTCGACTTCAGGTTTCCACTCCGGCTTCGCCTGAAGGGCGACCACCTCCATCTCAGGGGTCGGGGAAAGGTACACGCGGCCACGATCGCCCTCGGCAACTATGGCCATCAGCCGTGCAGCCATGCGCTTAGACCTTGCCTCCTCGCGGAGGTACTTGAAAGGCATCGGCGTTCCCGACAACAGGCACAAGAAGACGCTATGGCTACCATCCGACTTGGTTCCCTTCTTGGCCACCTCCGGATCCTTCGGTTTCCCCGCCTTCACCGTGAAGCGGTAGCCACCGTTCTCGATCACCGGCTCGACGTAGGCTTCCTTGCCCGCCTTGGTGGACAGCATAAAGGTCGAGGCGAGCGGCACGTCCACACGAGCAAAGGCGGGGTTCGGACTTCTCACCGTGCGCGCCCACAGCCAAGCGATTACCGTGAGCTTCTGGCCGAGGTAACGCTTCAGGTCCGGGCGCTCCCGTGCCATCTCAGCCGTGACCTCGACCTTCGGATACAGGTGCCCGATGCGCCGCTCGGCTTCATCGCGCATCCACTGGCCGTAGTAGCGCACGTCTTCGGCGAGGCCTTGCGCCCCCCTCCATTCTCGATTGAAGAGGCTCTTGTCCTTGCGCGACTCGGGATTCACTGGTGGTTGCCCGGCGAACTTCGGAGGGATCTCGATCATCGCCTTGTTGATCAGCACAGCGACCGGATTGAGATCACTAGCATAGGCCTCCAGCCCAAGCCGCTGGGCCTCGAGCGGGATGGCGCCACCGCCAGCAAAGGGATCGTGAAACGCGGGGAGTTTCTCGGGATCGAATCCCGTCTGTCCCTTGTTCATCTCGCAGGTCTCGCGCCAGCTCTTGCGGATCGCGGCTCGAGCCCGGTCCAACACCTCCTCGTTCGTGGTGTTCTCCCACTTCACCAGGTCGCGGATGATCTGAAACAGTTCCTCCCGCTCGGCATCGGCCTGCGCCTTGGTCTTGCCCGCATACCAGCCGCGCTCCCCACCCGGGTCGTTCACCATCTGCGCGAAAAGCACCGCCCGTGCCGCCGCCAACGGCCGCCGTGCCCACCACAGGTGCAGGGTGGACGGATGCCCATGGCGGATCGACTTCTCCCTTGCCGACGCCACGTTGATGTCGTCCAGTGGCAGCGCAACTTCGATCAGTTTCTTCGGGCTCTTGATATTAGGCAATCCATGCTCCATTAGGCTATATGTTCATTATTTAAATGGCTTCGATAGAGTATATTTTGCGAAACAAAATCAACGCTATTGTGGTCTAACATATAACGTTAACAAAAAGGAGACGGCAATGGATATTTTGAACCATCAAAAGATGCGATTCACCACAGTTATTCAGCTAAACAATCACGCTTGCGAATTCTTATCTACCGAAGTCAATGGCTCTACTTACTTCGTTAAAGACGGAAACTTCTATGTGAACTCTGCCAACCTCGTGGGCGACCGAAGACATGGCGCATTTGACCCTCTGTTCATTGGTCCGGTTGGGAATATCGACCTATCGAAAATCTCCGTTAGTGACTGGCTT
>PUPC01000179.1 GCA_003553185.1 Planctomycetota bacterium
AAACCCGGATACATTCGTCGCTGCGTTCTGTCAAATCTTTCATCGGTTCTCCTGGACTCGATCGGACCGGCGAAGTCTAACAACTCGACCCCAGCCCGTCAAGACGACCCAAGGGCGGCACTGGGTTGTCTGCGGATTGAACGGGCGATACACTGATGGCACGTCGGGCGGTCGGTCTGGCTGCGCCCGACAGACAGAACCTGCTACCGGAGGGAATGCGGATGATGCTCGAGATGATCAACGGCTATGCCGGATCGAACCCACAGGCGGACGACCGGGTCGAGCGGACAGATGACCGGTCTTTCGTGGTTCGCCCGGAGAGCGAGGACGGCGACTCGAATTACAAGTTCGCCTTCGACGTGACCGCACGCAACAAGAGCGACCGGCCCCAGGCGCTCTCCCTCGTCGTCGATTGGCAGGAACCGCCCGAGGTGGGGACGACCTACATGGATGACCGGCGCTCGATCTTCGTGATCGGCGAGTCGGTCTTCGACGAGGTAAGCGGACGGCTCGACGGCGACCGGGCCCGCTTCGAACTCGACATCCCGCCCGGCGAGGTGCGCATCTGCCTCCATCCTCCGTTCGGGACGGACGAACTGGACGCCTTCTTCACGGGCATATCCGCGCTGCCCGGCGCCCGGCGGATCACATACGGCCGCACCGCCGAAGGCCGCGCCCTGGAGGCGGGCTGGCTTCCCGCCGAGGAGCGGGCCGACCGGTGCGTCCTCGCCATCGGCCGCATCCACCCCTACGAGACAGCCGGCTCCTATTTCATCGCAGGGATCGCCGACCTGCTGGCGACGGGAGAGGCAAGCCCGCTCCGTCGGGACACCAGTTTCCTGCTGGTTCCGATGGTCAATCCGGACGGCGTCGCACATGGCCTGTGCAAGCGGACGACGACCGGAGCCGAGCTGGGCGCCGAGGGGATTTCGAGCAGCGATCCCGCCGCGTCGGCGCTCAACGGGCTGGTCTGTGGGGTGGCCGCCGCGTCGGCGCAGGCGGTGCTCATCGACGCCCACGGCTGGATGATCGAGGAGGACGGGCCGATCTTCTACAGCTCCGCCGTGCGCGAGGGCACACTGGGCCGACTGGACCGCCGGCTGTTCCCGAACGGGCTGCGTGTGTCCGATTACAGCGACCGGCCGGCCGATCCCGAGACGACCGACCTTCGCCGCTGCGCCGTCGAGCAGCTCGGGATGTCGGTCCTGGTCACGTCGCATCCGTGGTTCGGGCGCCGGCCGGATGATATGCGCAAGGTCGGTGCGAACCTGACCGCTGCTTTCCTGGGTGCGCTCGGCTGAGTGCGGGGCGGGGTTCGGCCGCTGCGTTACGGGTCGAGATTCTCCAGCTCGCCCGTCTCGAAGTCGATCCGCCGGTAGAAACAGTCCCTCGGCTCGCTCGCACGGTTCTTCGTGTGGCAGATGCCGCCGGCCCGCGGCCGGACGACGTAGAGCAGCGAGTTCTGCTCGCAGTTGACCCGGACCTCGACCAGGTCGAACGTGTGCCCCGAGGTCGCCCCCTTGATCCACAGCTCGTTCCTCGACGTGCTCCAGAAGGTCGCGGTCCGCGTCTCGATGGAATGCCGCAGGGCCCGCTCGTTGGCATACGCGATCAGGATGACCTCGCGGGTGTCGGCGTTCTGGACGGCGACCGGGACCACGTCGGCCTCCCGGGCGGCAACCTTTTTCAGCTTGCCGAAATCGAGCATCAACTTCCGGGTTTCTTCTAACTCGTTCACGTTCTCCTCTCCAGGTTAGTAGGGGCGGGATTCTACTATGCAGCGGGCAGGCGGGCAAGCCCGGCCCCGCGTTTTGACCGGAAACCCCGCCCCGCATACAATAGGAGGGTGAACTGGAACCGCGAGCACAAACGGGCGCTGGGCGCGAAACTGGCCGCGATCAAGCCGTTCGACCCCTATCACTCGCCGCTCTGTACCTGCCCGCCGAAGCTGACCCTCAACGTCTATACCGGCTGCGGAACCGAGTGTGTGTACTGCTACACGAGCTCGTATGCCTACGGTCGATGGGGCCGGACGGCCGGGACGTGGGGGCCGCGGGTGGACGTGGTGCGGAAGGTCGAGCGGGACATCGAGCGGATCGCCCGCGAGCCCGCCCTGGCCGAGCTGCGCGGGCTGCCCGTCGTACTCTCGCTCTCGTCCGACCCGTACCCCGACTCGGCGGGGATCGCGGAGTCGGAGCTGGGGCTGACCCGCCGATGTCTCGAGCTCCTCGCCGGGGCCGGATTCCCCCTGCTCGTGCAGACCAAGTCGGACCTGGTGGTCCGCGACCTCGACGTGCTGCCCGTGGGACGGTCCGTCGTGGGGATGACCATCACCACCGCCGACGAGGCGGTGGCCGTCCGGCTCGAGCCCTATTGCCCCCCGCCCGGCAGGCGGCTCGCCGCGCTGGCGGAGGCGGCGAGGCGCGGCCACCGCACGGTTTGCCGGATCGACCCGCTGGTGCCCGGTGTGAACGACGCCGAGCGCCCGGTGGCGGAGCTGGTGGCGATGCTTGCGGACGCCGGGGTAAATCATGTAGTATCTAGCACGTTCAAGGCCCGGGCCGACAGTGCCGCCCGGCTCGCCCGGGAGTTCCCCGAGGCGGCGGCCGATGCCGAGCCGCTGTACCGGACGGACCGGGTCGCCGGCTACCGGTATCTACACGAGCGCGAACGACGCCGGCGGATGGAGATGGTCCGGTCCCTGGTTGAGCGGGCGGGAATGAGTTTCTCCTGCTGCCGGGAGGGCCTGCCCGGGCTGAACGCCGAGTCGTGCGACGGACAGCACCTGCTCCGCCGACCCGAGCCGGACGGGGCACCCGACCGCAGCAACACAAGGACAGAGAACGAGGAGACGAAATAGATGTCGATGGCAGACG
>PUPC01000383.1 GCA_003553185.1 Planctomycetota bacterium
AAACCATCGTCGAGCCGACCAGCGGAAACACCGGGATCGCCCTGGCCTATGTCGCAGCGGCGCGTGGCTATTCGCTCACGTTGACCATGCCCGACACGATGAGTATCGAGCGGCGCAAGCTGCTCAAGGTGTTCGGGGCCGACCTGGTGTTGACTGCCGGCTCCGACGGGATGCCGGGCGCCATCGCCAAGGCCGAGGAGATCGTCGACTCGGATTCCGAGCGGTATTTCATGCCCCAGCAGTTCAAGAACGCCGCCAGCCCCGCGATCCACGAGGCGACCACGGGGCCGGAAATCTGGAACGATACCGACGGCGGGATCGATGTCCTGGTCGCCGGCGTCGGGACCGGCGGAACGATCACCGGCACCTCGCGGTTCATCAAGAAAACGAAAGGCAAGCAGATCACCTCGGTGGCCGTCGAGCCCGCTCAGAGCCCGGTGATCACGCAGAAGCTGGCCGGGCAGGAACTCGAGCCGGGCCCGCACATGGTCCAGGGCATCGGGGCCGGGTTTATCCCCGACGTGCTCGACCTCGACCTCGTGGACCGTGTGGAGCAGGTCGCCGACGAAGAGGCCATGGAGTTCAGCCGCCGCCTGGCGAGAGAGGAGGGCATCCTGTCCGGTATTTCCTCGGGCGGAGCGATGGCGGTGGCCGACCGCCTGGCTCGCAATGACGAGTTCGCGGGCAAAACCATCGTGGTGATCCTGCCGGACTCCGGCGAGCGCTACCTGTCGACGCTCCTGTACGACGGGCTGTTTTGATATCGCCCTCCGTGGGCCTGAATTGCCATGAGCTAATTTGAAGAGGACGACTGTTATGGATGCTGAGAAAAAACGTTACGGTCTCGGGACCCTCGCATTACACGCCGGGCAGGAGCCCGACCCGACGACCATGGCCCGCGCCGTGCCGATCTACGCGACCACGAGTTATGAGTTCAAGAGCACAGAACACGCCGCCGACCTCTTCGCTCTGAAGGAGTTCGGGAACATCTACTCGCGGTTGATGAACCCGACGAACGACATCCTCGAGAAACGGCTGGCCGAGCTCAACGGCGGCGTCGGGGCCCTGGCGCTGGCCAGCGGCCAGGCGGCGATCAGCGCCGCGCTGCTGACGATCGTACAAGCCGGACAGAACTTCATCTCGGCGACCAGCTTGTACGGCGGGACCTGGACCCTGTTCTCCCAGACGTTCCCCAAGCTCGGCATCGAGGTCCGCTTCTTCGATCCCAGCAAGCCCGAGACCATCAACGACCTGGTGGACGAGAACACCCGGGCGGTCTATCTCGAAACGCCGGGCAACCCGAAGAACGATGTGCCGGACTATCGCAAAATCACCGACACCGCCCATCAACACGGCCTGCCGGCGATCATCGATAATACCGTTCTCACCCCGGCACTGTTCCGGCCCATCGAGCACGGCTTCGACATCGTCGTCTATTCCACCACGAAATTCCTCGCCGGGCACGGCGTACATGTCGGCGGGGCCATCGTCGACAGCGGCAATTTCCCCTGGGCCGACGACCCGGAGAAATGGCCGGAGTTCAACGCTCCCGACCCCGCCTACAACGGGATGGTCTTCGTCGAGGCGCTCCGCCCGGTCGGCAACATCGCCTACATCATCCATATCCGCACCCACTGGCTTCGGGATACCGGCGGCTGCCAAAGCCCGTTCGGATCGTTTCTGACCCTGCTCGGGCTGGAGACGCTGCACGTCCGGATGGAGCGGCACGTAGAGAACGCACAGGCGGTGGCGGAGTTCCTCGACGAGCACCCCGCCGTCGAATGGGTGAACTATCCCGGCCTGCCCGGCCATCCCGACCGGGCCAACGTCGAGAAGTATCTGCCCGACGGGGCCGGGGCCATCGTGGGATTCGGAATCAAGGGCGGGGCGGAAGCCGGCGTGAAACTCATCGATAACGTCAAGCTGTTCAGCCACCTGGCAAACATCGGCGATGCCAAGTCGCTCATCATTCATCCGGCGACCACGACGCACGCACAGCTCAGCCCCGAGGAACAGGCCCAGACCGGGGTGACCCCGGAATTCGTCCGCCTGTCCGTCGGCATCGAGGACATCGCGGACATCCTCGCCGACCTCGACCTGGCTCTGAATGCTTCGCAGGAATAGGGCCGCTCGCCGATGTGGGCGAGGGAGGAGCACCGAAACGATGGCCAATGACACGTGGAAAAGCACCGACAGCGTCCGCACAGCCCGGCCGCTCAAATATGCACGGGAACTGACGCTCGCCGAACCGCTCGATCTGGAACTGGGAGGGCAGATCGACAATGTTACCATCGCCTACGAAACCTACGGCGAGCTCAACGAGCGGCGGGACAACGCCGTGCTCATATGCCACGCCCTCAGCGGTGATTCGCACGTGGCTCGGCACAATGAATCGGACGACCCCGGCTGGTGGGACCTCGCCGTCGGGCCGGGCAAGGCCATCGACACCGACAGGTATTTCGTGGTCTGCTCGAACGTGCTCGGCGGATGCCGGGGAACGACCGGGCCGAATACGCTGAATCCGAACACGGGGAAACCGTACGGGGCGGACTTCCCCTCCATCACAATGGGCGACATCGTGGGCGTCCAACGCCGACTGATCGATTACCTCGGCATCGGTGAATTGAGGGCGGTCGTCGGCGGGTCCATGGGCGGACACCAGGTGCTGACCTGGGCCACCCGGTACCCCGAGCGGGTGGCCAGTGCGATCGCCATTGCCACGTCCGCCCGCCTGACCGTCCAGGCGCTCGCCTTCGACGTGATCGGGCGCAACGCGATCCTTCGGGACCCCGATTTCGAGGACGGCGACTACTACGACCGGGCCGGCCCCGCCGTCGGCCTGGCGCTCGCCCGGATGCTCGGGCACATCAC
>PUPC01000078.1 GCA_003553185.1 Planctomycetota bacterium
GGCCATTGAGCTTCACCAGGTCGAGCCGCTGGCCCTGGAAAACCTGCTGGCCTGGCTCACTCACCACCTCCCGCGGGAAGCCCCGGCCCCCGAGACGCCGCAGGCCCCGCCGGGGGTGAATGCGGGGCCGGGGCGCCGGCCCCGGACCCGGGAACAGGTGGAAGCCTGGGCCGAGCGGCACGGCCTGGAGCTTCAGGCCCCCCGGCCGTGCAGGTCCTGGCGGGGCGGCGGCGGGCTGCGCTGGGTCTTCGCCACCTGCCCATTTATGCCGCCAGACAACCCGCACGCAGACGACGGGGGGGCCGAACTAACCCTCTGGGACAGCGGGGTGCTTTCCGCCATGTGCCAGCATAACAGGTGCAGGGCGAGGCTGGAGGAAATGGGGCGGACCTGGGGGGGCTGGCTCCTGAGCATGTACCCATGGGGCCCCAGCCGGGAGGCCGCGGCCACCTGTACCGATGCGCACAACGCCGAACGGTTCGCTGCGGCGCACGAGCACGACTTCAGGTGGGTCGCCGAGCGGGGGGCCTGGGCCCGCTTCGATGGCCGGGTCTGGCGGACCGACGCCACCGAGCAGGCCCTGGAGGCCGCGGTCGAGGTGGCCCGGTCGATTCCCAACGAGGCCACCAACGAGGCCGACCGGGCCGCCCTGGAGGCCTGGTCTATGAAGAGCCAACAGAAGCGGGAACTCAACGCCATGCTGGCGGTGGCCCACCCGTACCTGGCGGTGCGGGCGGCCGACCTGGATGCGGATGATTGGGCGCTCAATGTGGAGAACGGCACCGTGGACCTGCGGACGGGCGAGTTGCGGCCGCACCGGGCCGAGGACCTGCATACCATGCTGGCGCCCGTGGAGTACCGCCCCGAGGCCGGCTGTCCCCGCTGGCTGGCCTTCCTGGACCGGGTGTTCGCCGGCGACCGCGAACTGATCGGCTGGGTGCAGCGGTGGGCCGGGTACTGCCTGACAGGGAGCATTGCGGAACACGCCTGGGTTGTGGCCTACGGGGCGGGGGCGAACGGCAAGAGCCAATTCTACGAGGCCCTGGCCGCGGTGATGGGGGACTACGCCACCCGGGCCCCCGCCAGCCTGACCACCCAGCGTGGCGGCGGCGATGAGCACGCCACCGAGGTGGCGGGGCTGCGGGGGGCCCGCCTGGTTACCGCCAGCGAGACCGAGCGGGGGCGGAAGCTGCGGGCGGGCCTGATAAAGGAGCTGACGGGGGAGCGTACGGTGCGCACGCGGTACATGCGAGGCGACTTCTTCGAGATGCCCGTGCAATTCAAGCTCAACCTGCATACCAACCACAAGCCCGTCGTGACCGATGACTCAGAGGGCATGTGGCGGCGGCTGCGGCTGGTACCGTTCGCCGTCACCATCCCGCCCGCCGAGCGGGTCCCCGACTACGGGCGGTTGCTGGCCGAGGAGGAGGGCCCGGGCATTCTGGCCTGGGCGGTGCGGGGTTGCCTGGCCTGGCAACGGGAGGGCCTGGGGGGCTGCCGGGTGATTGATGAGCAGACCGCCGCCTACCGGCGGGACAGCGACCCGGTAGGCCAGTGGCTGGAGGACCGGGCCAGCAATTGCCCCCGGTCCTTTACCACCTGCAAGGCGGCGTTCGCTGATTACAGCCGCTACAGCGAGGCGCACGGCTACCCGCCCATGTCGGGGAAGGCCCTGGCGGCGGCGCTGGAGGAGCGGGGCTACCGGCCCGGGCGCTCCTATATAGAGGGGCTCCGGGACCGGGGCTACTGGGGGTTCAGCCTTTTGCCGCTGGACAGGGTGCAGAGCCCCGTCGATCTGCGTTAGCGGGGTTGGCGGAGACGGAGAACAAGCCCCCGTAACCGGGGGCTTTTTTCTTGCTGTATATCAAAAGACAGCCGCTCTTTTTAGGGACAGATGGGACAGATGGGACAGATCGCAAAAAAATCTGTCCCTATCTAAGTCCAGCAATATACAGGGTTTAAGTGAGCATGGGACAGATGGGACAGATTATACCGGGGTTAGCGCTATGTACAACGGGGGGTATACCCCCGACCAGCTTACTGGGGAACTAACCTGAAACGGGCCCGATCTGTCCCATGTGTCCCATCGCCGCCGCCACCCGCCGCGGGCGGGGCCTGGCGCTGACCGGAACTTCGCTACGACAGCGTCGGGGCCGGCGACCGCAGGCCATGGGGCCTGATACCAGGTTCGCCAGCCTCGCCACCGTACAGTGCGGTTGGCCGTCGGCGGTGTGTCTCATCGCCTGAGCCAGGTCTGCACCGAGGGGCGCCCCACCCCGGCCCGTTGGCCCCTCGCGGCCCTTGGTCGATTGCGGCTTGTGGTGGCCGTGGAGCACCAGGCTCACCCCGCCGCGGCCCAGCCGGCAGCCGGCCTCGATCTGCCGCAGGCCGATGCGGCGGGGTGGGTCACCGGTCATCTGGGCGCTGCGGCGACGATGTTGACCACCACCATCCCCATGAGCAGAGGGGCATGGATCGCGACCACGCCCAGCGGGCGGTAGAGCAGCACCACCGACACCGCCGGCCCTGGCCGGCAACCTGCAAACCTCCCCCCAGAAAGTGTGGAAGGTTTCCCGGGCCCGGTGGGCCTCCTGCGGGTGTGGTCCCCAGGTGGGTACCCCCATGGCCCCCGTGGCCCGGTCGGCTGTGGCCCCCGGTCTGGGTAGCCATGGCCCGCGTATCTGACTGGTGGCCCGGCGGCCCTGTCCCGCTGCTGACTCGGAGTACATGCAGGCCTGCCTTGCTGCTGGTTGCGGGGGTGCCCCGATGGCCCTGCGGCCCGCCTGACACGTGAGGCCCGAGGGGCCACCGGGGCCCCCAGCCGCCTGCGGCCCCGGGCGGCCCCCTCGGCCCCTGGCCAGCTGTGGCCC
>PUPC01000369.1 GCA_003553185.1 Planctomycetota bacterium
CCAAACTGGATTTCGATTGCCGCCCGTTCCTTGACAAAATCAGTCTGGTTGTAGCTGTAGATCGGGGTTTCGCCGGCCTCTTGAATCTCCCGTTTTTGCTGGTCCGGCGGCATCGAGAGCGTCTTGCGTATCAACTCTTCTCGGGCGGTCACCCAGTAGGAGACCCGGCTCTCCTCCCACCCCTTTTTCTGGAGACGTTCTCTGAATTGAGCGTTCAGTTCCACAGGGCTGAAAAGTTTTCTGCCCTTCATGGTCTTTTCTTTTGACACTTTGGTTTTGCACGCGCCGGCATCGACCTCTTCGATAACGCTTTTGACCTCTTCCCACAGGGACGGCCTGTGGACCAGGAGGAATTCGAGCCCGTTCAGGTGAGAGTACGTCTCGGTTATTCGCACGTTTCCGATTCCTCGGGAGTTCCCTCTTGCCCCGGTATTAGTAACCTCTGTCTCGCCCTGTTTGTCTTTGCCCCGAGGGGCATCGATATGTTGCCCGCTTTTCGGGGATCATATACGGGTTTCCCCATAGGTCGCGTGCGGAGAGTTCCCGCCAACTCCTGACGGATGCGGTCGCGAGCGATATCCACGTATTTCGGGAAAATCTCTGCCCCCGCTGCCCGACGTCCGTGCCGGACGGCGGCTATGATGGTAGTCCCCGTTCCCACAAACGGGTCAACCACCCAATCCCCTTCATTCGTCATTGAGAGCACCAGCCGCTCGATCAATTCAACCGGATACTGGCACGGGTGCTCCGTCTTCTCCACGTGATTGCTCTTGACGTTGGGGATGTTCCATACGTCGCCGGGGTTCTTCCCTTTCGGATTACAGGAATATTCTCCCGCTCGAGGGCCTTTGAAGTGTTTCTTGCGCGGATACTTCTGTGGAACGCGCACGGGATCGAGATTAAACACATAATCGTCGGATTTCGTGAACCAGCATATGGTCTCGTAGCGGCCCGAAAACCGATTACTGCAATGAAGGCCGTGGCCGAAATGCCAGACGATCCGGTTCCTCATTTGCAGACCGAGGTCGGCGAACACCGGATAGAGAACGGTATCGAGCGGAATAATCGCCCCGTTCTCGACGTAATTTCCAACCTGCCAACAGATGCTGCCTGTTTCAGTGAGAATTCGAACGCACTCGCCGATGACGGCCGCCTGCTGTTCGAGGTACGCATCGAGTTCCAGGCGCCGTTCATACTCCTTCCCCAGATTATACGGCGGCGAGGTTACCACGAGCTGTACGGACCGGTCCGGTATGTCGGCCAGCAAATCTGTACACTCCCCGGGATACAGTACAATTTGCTCCGATGAGGAATAGGTTTCAGATGGGCTGATGTTGCTCATAGGTCGGCCCGCCGTTTGGGTGCTGTTGCCCCGTTGATCCGAATGGTGCGACCTGCCTTCGAGTTTATCGGAAGGCATTATAGCAGTTGGGCCGGGCGGTGCAATCAGCGGCGGTCGCGGCGCCGGGTCTGGTCGAGGTGGAGGTTTTCGATCTCGGGACGGCGGTTGAGATCGAGGACCTGCTGCCCCATCCCGTCGATGGGGCGGAAGCGGAGCGGCCGGTTGCCGTGCCACCCGACGAATATCCCGAGCGGCCATTCGTTGTGGCCAACGACATCGACCGGGCAGTCGGACTCGGCGGCGAACTCGAGGGCGATGTTCCAGTACACGTTGCGGCGGGCAGAATGCGGCCCGCGCGGGGCGCTGCCGCCGCTCCGGAACGGCCTGACCCGGTCGGGGTTGCCGTAGGTAATGGTGATGTCGGTGTGGAGGTTCTCGAACGATGCGGCCCGGTGGCAGTCCATCGCCAGGTCGCGGGCACGGCCTCGCGAGTACACGTTGCCGTGGGCGGCCCACGACAGCGTGGTCCCGTGGACGTGCGGGGCGTCGATCTCCCAGTCGGTCATCAGGCAGTCACTCGACCAGCTCATCGAAAGAGGATGGTGCATTTTTCGCCCGCTCATGGCAATGTCGCGGACGGTACAGTAGCGGGACCGATCCACGAACACGCCGCTGTCGGCGTGGATGATGCGGAGGTCCCGGACCCAGCAGTTGATCGCGTCGAGCAGATAGACCGCGTTATAGCCCCTCTCCCGGAGGTGGCCGGGGTACGGTGTGCCGGGGAATTCGACGGCGAGCCCCTCGATGCCGACCTCCCGAATGTTCGGGCGGCGGACGAGGGTCGGCCGCCACTCCGTCCGGGCATCGATGCGGAGCGGCTGCTGGATGGTGACGTTCCGCCCGTTGATGGCCTCGATGCGGACCCACTCGCGGACGCGGGTGTCACGCCGCTCCTGAAGCTCGCGGCCCATCCGGTTGCGGGGGATGACCCCGCCGTACAGATGGTCAAGCAGGGTGTCCTCGCCGGTGTCGTTGTGCCACCGGAGCTCGAGCCATTCGCCGATCTCGATCGTTTCCCCCTCGGCGACCTCGACGGTCAGATCGTCGCTGCCGGCCTCGACCGTTTCGGCGACCGTGGCGACGGTGGTGGTTTCGCCCTCCGGCGGTTCGACCCACAGCACGCCTCCGCTCCAGCTCCATCGGCGCTCGGGCCGGATCATATCAGCGAGCGGCCTGGGGCAGACGAGGACGGTCTGGCCTGAACCGGCGCCGCGGATGCCCACGTCGTTGGCCGTGATGCGGAGCGGCTGAGTGATGACGTACCGTCCGGCGGGGATGCCGACACGGCCGCCGGTCCGCTCGGCCTCCCGGAGCGCGTTCTGGAACGCCTCGGTGTCGTCGGTCTCTCCGTCGCCGACCGCCCCGAAGTCCTCCTTGACATCGATGGTCGGCTCCCGGTCGGGCAGGGCTTCCCGCCCGGCGTGGTATCCGGCGAACGAGAAATCGGGCAGGTCGGTCACATCGGGC
>PUPC01000063.1 GCA_003553185.1 Planctomycetota bacterium
GCCAGGTCCTCGATGGTGCCTTCCATCTGCATCGCCGCGGCGATCTCGCCGACCAGGTTGCTCGCCCTGGTGCAGACGACCTGTGCGCCGAGTATCTCGCCGGTCTGGCTGTCGCCGATCAGCTTGACCATCCCCTGCGTCTCGCCCATCGCCTGGGCCTTGCCCAGGACTTGGATGGGGAAGGTGAACGAGCGGGCGTCGATCCCCTGCTCTTTCGCTTCTTCCTCGGACAGGCCGACGTATGAGGCCTCGGGATGGGCGAAGATGGTGGCGGGCACCACGCGGTAGTCGATCGCCGACTGCTCGCCCATCGCGTGCCCGGCGGCGACGATGCCCTGCCGCGTGGCGAGGTGGGCCAGCAGGACCTTGCCGGTGACGTCGCCGATGGCATAGATATGCGGCACGTTCGTCTGGCAGTGCTCGTTGATGACGATCTCGTGCCCGTCGCCGACCTCCACCCCCGCGTTCTCGACGGCGATCCCGTCCGAGTTCAGCTTGCGGCCGACCGCGACCAGGGCCATGTCCGCCTCGAGGGTCTTCTCCCCGGACAGCTCGACGGAGATCCCGTCGCCCGAGGTGTCGATCGACTCGACCTTCGTGTCCGTATAGGCCTTCGCCTTCTGCCGTTTGAGCGAGCGGGTCACCAGGTCCGACAGGTCGGGCGGGCTCAGAGGCAGGAGCCGGTCGAGCATCTCGACGACGTGTACCCTGGTCCCGAGTTCGGCGAAGAAGCAGGCGAACTCGCAGCCGATGTAGCCGCCGCCCACGATGACCAACTCCTCGGGGAGCGTGTCGAGGTCGAGGATGTGTGTGCTCGAGAGCACCTTCTCGCCGTCGTACGGGAATGCCGGGATCTCGGCCGGTTCGGAGCCGGTGGCGATGATGACCTTCTTCGCCTCGAGCTTCGCGGTCGTGCCGTCCGGCGACTCGACCGAGAGGGTGCGGTCATCGAGGAACGACGCCGTGCCCTGCAGAAGGTCGATGCCGTTCGCCTGGAAGAGCTGTCCGACGCCTTTGCCCAGGCGATCGACGACCGAGTCCTTGCGCTTGACCATCCGGGCGAAATCGATGTCGATGTCGCCGATCCGAACGCCGAACTTCCGGGCGCTCTTCGCCACCGCGGCGATGTGCGACGCCTCGAGCAGGGCCTTGGTGGGGATGCAGCCCCGGTTCAGACAGGTCCCGCCCAACGGCCCCTTCTCGATACACACGACGCTTGCGCCCAGTTGTGCGGCGCGGATCGCCGCCACGTATCCGCCGGGGCCGGAGCCGATTACTGCCACGTCATAATTGTCACTCATTGCAGCCCTCTTGGCTTGTTATCACTTTGGATCCGACCACTGCCGGTTCGTTCTGTGGCCGCCACACCTGCTCTTCCGGAATGCCGATCTCGGCGAGCACCTGCTCGCCACGCGGCAGCAGATCGAAGCGCTCGATCCGGTGGGCGTCGCTGCACAGGGCGACCTGGGCGCCGAGCTCGACCCATTTCCCCACGTATTCGGTATAGCTGGTCTTGAATTCGTCGGAGGTGTGGGGATGGCCCCAGGTGGCACCGACGTTGAACTCGATGGCCGTCCCGTGTTCGTTGCAGGTCTCGACCATTCGATGGGTCAGCTCGTCGGGCACCTGCTCCAGCGATGTGAACTTGTCGGCGAGCTCGCGCTTGAACTGGGACGCGGGAATCCACCAGGGGTGGACGAGCACGTCGACCATCGGGTTCGAGGCCACCTTGCACATCAGGTCGATCTGCCGCTCGATGATCTGTGTGAGCGTCGCCTCGCCGGGCTCGAACCAGGTGTTGTGAACGCCGGCGAGCACGAGTTCGAACCGCTCCTCGCGCACCTGTTCCGGGGAGAGGAAGAGCTCGCCGTCCAGGTTCTGGATGTTGAGCTCGCAGCCGAAGAATATCTCCAGCTCGCCCGGGTCGGTCCGTTCCAGCTCGTCCCGGATGAGCCGATTCTTCGCCAATCGGCCGGGGGTATCGCAGTGGTCGGTGATCGCGATGGAGGTGCGGTCGACCCGCCGGGCATGTTCGAGGATGGCCGGGATAGTCATCTCCGGCTGCGCGCACCCCACGTAGTGGGTGTGGATGTGGTAGTCTGTTCCTATCATTGTCAGGTCCTTGCCTGTTCTTTGGCGGCGTCCACGGTGTTCTTGAGGAGCATTGCGACGGTCATCGGGCCGACGCCGCCGGGGACGGGTGTGATGTAGCCGGCCTGCTCCTTCGCCACGTCGAACTCGACATCGCCGACCGTCTTCCGCTTCGGGCGGCCCTTCTTGGTGAGGACCGGGTTGCCGTCGTCGTCGAGCACCTTGACCCGGTTGATCCCGACATCGATGACGATGGCTCCTTCTTTGATCCACTTGCCCTTGACAAGCTCGGGCACGCCGGCGGCCGCGACCACGATATCCGCCCGCCGGACGTGCTCGGCCAGATCGCGGGTGGCGATGTGGCACACAGTCGTCGTGCAGAAATGGGCCATCAGCAGCAGGGCGATCGGCTTGCCCACGATGTCGGAATGGCCGACGACCACCGCCTCTTTGCCGTAGAGATCGACGCCGAGCGACCGGAGCAGCTTGATCGCGCCGATGGGCGTGCAGGGGGCGGGCGACGGGAGCGGCCAGCCGAGCGAGTCCTCGAGCCAGGACTCGTAGCCCTCCTCGTCCGGTGCGGGCTTTTTGAAGAACGGCTGGGGCGCCGCGACCACCTTGCCCTGGTTCTCGGCGGTGACCCCCTCGACGTCCTTCGCCGGGTCGATCGCCTGCTGCAGCCGGGGGGCGTCCACCCCGTCGGGCAGCGGCATCTGGATAATCATCCCGCTCACCGAGTCGTCGGCGTTGAGCCGTTGGACGGCGGCGAGCA
>PUPC01000339.1 GCA_003553185.1 Planctomycetota bacterium
GGGAGATATGTTCCTGTTCCGCCTCGTTGACGGCCAAGCTGTGTATGTTGATGCCCCGATCGCCGAACGACTTGGCGATCCGGGCCAGGACGCCCGGGCGGTTGGCAACAAGGCACGAGATCATGTGGCGCATCTGCTTTTCCTTTCTTTGCCCCGGTCTCTTCAAGCGCGACGGACTATGCTACGTTCCAGCGGCATTCACGTCAATGTTATGGCCCGCGCACAACAGGGCAGGCATCGCTGCCGACGACAGATCGGCCACTGCCCGCGCCGTTGCTGACCGCACGGCGGATATTCCGGCCGTGTGGTGAGAGGTTATGTTGTCGCTCTGCGTCCGTCAGTCGCCGGGGGACGAGGTGATAAACTGTTCCAGCAGGTTGTCGGGCACCTCGATGTCGTCCTGATGGGGCAGGGGGAAGCGGACGAATTCGATGGAGAGTCCCCACGCCTCGACCGTCTGCCGGAGCAGCCGGTTCGACTCGTCCACATAGGCCCGGGCTGTCCCCACCTGCCGGGGGAACTCGACCACGTACACTTTGTACAGGGCGTCGCCGATGCGGAGATTCTCCTTGGAAATCACCCGGGCCTGGGCCGAAGATATCCCGAACGAAATGGGGTCGATGATCTGGAAACGCCACGCCTGGCCGACCCGCAGATCGCCCATCCACCCGGCGGGCATGAAGTTGTGTGCCAGAATATCCCGCTTCTGGACGGGGACCGATCTGTGGAAATGGCGTGGCTGCTCGAAATCGTCGTTGTTCAATACCGCGCTGATATGGAGCGTCTCGTCCTCCACAAACCCACGGGCCGTAGTCTGAAGCTGGGGCGAGTGGGTGGTCATGCGAAAGGACTGGAGGGTGTTCTCCGGCGATATCACCAGTTCCGATTGAAGGATAAATTGCTGGACCATGGACGCTATCAGCCGTCGAGTCGCCTCGTTCTGAAGGAACTGGCCGTGTCGGCGGAAGTCGATCACCGTCTCGGTCGTAATTTCACACGTGCCGTCCGCCCGCAGGAGGTACGAGGTCTCGCTCGCCCCGATCAGGTTCCGGCTCTCGGTCCCGTCATAGATAAGCATGTGCGATGTGGGGTTCATGCGGGCGAACGCCCTGACCGCACCGTAGCCGGCAGGTTCATGGGCGAAGGCGTAGGGGAGGACTTCCCGCCTGACGAAAAGACCCATCATCACCAGCCAGAAGCTGATGATGGCATAGATCAGAACCTTTTTGGTCATAAGGCGGCCTCCGGAGCGGGCATGAATTCATTGTATGAGCCGCCCATGCGGGTGTCAACGTAGTGGCTCCGTGTTTTCGGGATGGACGACGATTGCTCCCCGCACAGAACCTTGCTAGAATTGACCTCAGTCAATCCGGCCGCAACCCGGGCAGCAGTCGTCAACACACAGAAATCGCAGCGGGTTGCACGGTGTTCGGGGCGTTGCTAAAATAAAAATACTGTCGCCCCGGCCGTCCGAGCCGGTTCCATCCGGCTCGCTTACGGAAGATTCGCAGGAGAACCATCATGATGTTGCGTCCAATTCGCCTGTCTGCCCTCTGTTCCATCATCGCACTGCTCTCGCTCGTCGGCTGCCTCCAGATCGAGACGCGCGTCCAGATTCACGAGGATGCCAGCATCACCGTGACCGAGCGGATGCAATTCTCGCGCCGGCTGATCGACCTCGCCGCCCAGAGCGAGGACGCAGCGGGCGTCCTTGCCATGCTCGAGCGGAAGGCGGTCGAGGCCCGGGTCGAGCACATGGGCGAGGGGGCAAAGCTGGTCAGCCACGAGATACGCGACGGCGAGCAGGGCTCGAAGGAATCGGTCGCCGTGTTTACCCTCCCGCACATCAACAATTTCCGCTACGTATCTCCCTATCTGGCCAGGGAAAACTACCCGAACCACACCATGCTCCAATGTGAGCTGTTCCCCGTGTATGAGGGGAGAAGCGGCCACCGGAGGGCCGGCGTGATCGGGGTGCGGTTCACGCCCGTCAGCAGCGAGCGCAGACGGGGCGACGATGATACCCCCGCTCCTACGCCGCAGGAACTCCAGATATACCGCGATCTGCAGCCGGTGTTCCAGGATATGATGCAGGGGCTTCGGCTCCGGCTCGTCTTCGAGTCATATGCCCCGATCCGATTTGGATCAATCTACTACCGCTACCGGGGCAGGGGGGGCGATACGAAGGAGTACGACCTCATCGACTTCTCCTGCGAGGACCTGGACCGGCACGGCTACGAGTTCCTCGCCAACGAGGAGATCATGATCGAGCTGCTTCGCAGGCAGTTCGGCGGGAGCAACCTGACGGCTACGACCGGGCAACACGGGGACAACTTGACGGTGCCGGTCTTTCATCCGACCGGGATTCCGCCCGTCTATTTCCCGCCGTCAAGGCACCTGTTCGACGAGCATTTCGAGGGGCGAACGCTCCAGTTCATCCAGCGCAGAGGCGGACCGCGCGATGCGGATTTCGACGAGATCGGCTACCAGCCCCGAACGGCGGACAGCGACGACGGGGATGACTGATCCCGGTCAGTTGCGAATGATCTCGGCGGTCGGCTCCAGCGTCCCCAGGTCTTCGCCGGGCAGCACCACGTGGCTGGTCGGGGCGCCGCACGAGGCCAGCCCGCCGCTCGTCGGGGCGGTGTGGGCTTCCAGCACGGAGAAATCCTCGAGCGACCGGATTTCGACGATGAGATCGCCTTCCTCGACCGCTGCCACCTCGGGCTGGTGAAAGCTGGCGAACCCGATCTGGCTGGCTCGGAACCCGATCTTGCTGGTCATCCGGTGAAAGACGATCTGCGTGTCAGGCAGTTCCAACTCGCCCTCGAGCATGCCCAGGTGCTTCATGATGTTGAGCAC
>PUPC01000187.1 GCA_003553185.1 Planctomycetota bacterium
AAAGGACTATCCCCGCGTGTGCGGGGGAACCCGCTCGACCATCGAGAACCCGGTGTCCTCGGGGGGACTATCCCCGCGTGTGCGGGGGAACCTCCTATATATTGTATCGGTTTTGGGCGAGAATTCAACCGGTCGTCGGTCTGGTTATTCGTTCACTGGCGGGTCGTCGGGGGTTTCGGCAAGTTTCTTGAGTTCGTCGAGGTCGTATTTCTCGGTGAGCGAGCCGGCGACGAGCCAGAGTCCTTCGTGCTCGACGAAGTCTGCTTTGGGGTATCCGAGCCACCGGACGCTGAGGCCGGAGGGGGCGTCGGTGTCGCGCCAGATGAGCACGACGCCGCCGTCGTCGGGGATGAGGCGGGCCCACTCGATCATTACTTTCCAGACTCGCTGCCGCACGCCGGCTCTGAGGTCCGGTGCGGCGTAAACGCCGGGGGCGATCTGGAGCATGCAGGAGGCGAGGAACCCGCCGAACCGGGCGGGGAGGTTACGTGTCACCGCGACTGTCATCGACATTGAGAACTTCCTTTATGTTGTCGATCATTTTGGCGATGGTCCCGTCACGCTGCAGGATGCGTCCTGCTTCTCGGCGGGTGGTACGCTCGATGTTTTCCCAGTTTCGGTTCTGGTGCAGTTTCGTCGACTGGAAGGCGACGGGGAGGGTGATGGTGGCCCGAAAGAGGTCGGCGATATCGAGGGCAAAGGCACAGCCGGCGGTCTCGTGGATAAAGCCGAGCTGGGGGACGGTGGCGGTGGCGGCCACGCTGATCATGGCGGCGGCCCGGACGGCGGTGGAGGCGTGGTTGATGGCGGTGTTGACGAGGTCGTCTTTTTCGGGATTCGTCCGGTCGTAGCGGCGGCCGTGCCATTCGATGCCGTACTGACGGGCGAGCTGGCGATAGATTTCTTTCATCCGGACGCCTTCGATTCCCCGAAGCGATTCGATGTCGTTGCGGGGCGGCTTTTCCCCGAGCCGGATTTCGTACATCTTGCGGGCGACGTCAAGGCGGAGGGGTTCGTCGGCCCAGAGACGAACCTGTTTCCGGGCGAGTTCGGACCGGTCGGGGCCGAAGGGCATGCTGGCGTAATGGCGGACGCCGCCGGCCCCGACGACGATGAGTCCGGTGCTGTGGCGTGCGAGCAGGCGCAGGGTGTCGTGGCTGACGGTGCAGCCGGGGCCGAGGAGGATGTTCGAGATGCCCTGAAACGGGATCTGGTAGGAGCCGCGGTCGAGGGAGTCGGTGCCGGCGGTGGTGAAGGTGAGGTTGCCGGCTTCGACGGTGAGTTTGCCCCGTTCGAGCCAAAGCAGCCCGTGTCGGTCGGCGTGGGGGATGCGGGCGGTTTCCAGTCCAAGTCGTCCTTCCAGCATGGGGTTATCTCCCTGCGGGTCGGATTTTGAGCATGCCGAATCCGAAGCTTCGGTGCCGGCCGATGCCCTTTCGGAGGAGTTCGGCGAAGGCGGAGCTGTCGGCTACTACGAGTTCACCATCGAGGGTTGCGGCGGGCCGTTTGATCGTCCTGGCGGTTCGGTCGCCGCCCTGGGTTCGGCGTGTCATGCGTTCGATGGAGAAGCGGGTGAGCCGGACGGATTGCAGTTTTGTTCCGCCGCTACGTTCGAGGTGGCCGACTAACCAGTGGCGATAAACCTCTTCCCGGTTGACGGGCACGTCGGGGTCGTCGACTTCCCAGACACGGGAGAGGAACGCATCGACCTCGGTTCCGGCCTTGTGGTACTTGCCGTCGGCCGATTTCCGGACGACAGGACAGGCGCGGAGTTCGAAGCGGAGCGGAGTGCCTTCAGCAAAGCGAGTCGGCATTGGCTTGGTCGCGAGCCGGCCCCAGTCGCAGATGTTGTAGGCCATGGGGCTGGCGGCGGTCCGGGCGGCCTGCTGCAACTGCTCCGCCGGGACGTCGGCGTAGGCAACGAGCCGGAGGGAGCGGTCACTCGTGGCTTCGATGCAGAATGGACCGGGCGCGCCGTCCCCGAAGAGTTCGTGCAGGGCGCAATGGGTGATGTAGTTGTGGTCGGTGCTGTGGATGGGCAGGTGCAGGGCGCGGCCGAGCTCGATCAGCCGTGGAATGTGCAAGTAGAGCTGGGCCATATGAAGGGTGCCGTTCTGGGAATCAGTCATTGTCGGCCTCCTTACCGGAGAGTTCGATGTGGCCGGACGCGATCCACCGTTCGCCGACGTGAATCTGGTTGGCCCAGTCGCGGCCGTCGGTGACGGGGCGCTGCATGCCGGGTGAATCCTCAACGTCGGGCGACGAGGGCCACCAGGCGTTCAGGCGAGCTTTGGCGTCGCCCCCCGGCGGGACAGGGGCGTCTCGCAGTGCCTGCACTAGGTTGGGCGCTTCGGTCCGGCCGAGGAACAGCGGGCCAGCGGGCAGGCAGGGCTTTCGGCCGATGAAGAGCGGCCTCTCCGGCTGGCGCAAGGCGTGCTCGACATGGTCGAGGTTGGGCGACTCGTCGGGGGGATCGAGGGTGAGGGCCACTGTATGAACAGCGTCTGCCCAGTAGTCACGCTCGCGGATGTGAGTGCCGGTACTGGCGGAACCGCCTTTGCGCTGTTCGAGTTTGTCTCGGGTGGTCCATGCCCGTTTGTCCAGCATGAATTCCTGGCCGAGATCCACGGTGTGGTAATCACGGAGCCGCTTTCCTGGCCGGTCCTGACGCGAGGCGTATCGGATCCGTTCCTGGAGGCGCTGAAGTGCGGCGGTGTCGCGGTGGTGGTACCCGAGCGCATTGCCGAGGAGGCCGGTGATCATGGACAGGGCGGGGTAGGGTTGAATCTTCCCGAATCGGTCCACGATGGGCGCCCCGAAGCTCATCAGCGGTGCGTCGAGCCGAAGCAGCAGG
>PUPC01000093.1 GCA_003553185.1 Planctomycetota bacterium
AAGATCGGCCGGTTCGAGGCGGCCGACGGGGGCACGATATTCCTCGACGAGATCGGCGAGATCAGCCGGTCGGTCCAGGTCAAACTGCTGCGCGTCATCGAGGAGCAGACGTTCGAGCGGGTGGGCGAGAGCAGGTCGCGGACCTGCGACGTCCGGATTATCACGGCCACCAACCGCGACCTCAAAGAGCTGATGCGCCGGGGCGAATTTCGCGAGGACCTGTACTACCGACTCCGCGTCGTCCCCGTCCACCTGCCGCCTCTGCGCGAGCGTCGGGAAGATATCCCCCTGCTGGTCGATGCGTTCCTCGAGCGGTTCCGTGAGAAGATGGGCAAGCCGATCCGGTCCGTATCGAACCGGGCTCTCTCCCGGCTGATGGACTACGACTGGCCGGGGAACGTCCGCGAGCTGGAGAACGCGATCGAGCACGCCGTCGTCCGGTGCAACGACTCGGAAATTCGGCTGGCAGACCTGCCCATCGAACTGCGGACCGAGCCGGCGCCGCCGCCGTCACCCGAGCCGGCCGACGGGGAATCGAGCAAACCGCCGCAGCCGTCCGCCCGACCGGAAGAACAGGACGAACGGGAGATCATCAAGGCCGCTCTGGAGGCCACCGACGGCAACAAGACCGCCGCCGCCGAGCGGCTGGGTATCGGCCGCACCACGCTGTGGCGACGGATGAAAGAGCTGGACATCACCTGGCCGAAATATCGCACCCCCTGACCCGCCCTCGCCGCTCAAGCCCGTTTCACGCCGAAACACTCGAAACATCTGAAACGCCGCTGTGAAACAGTGGCGTCCCGCAGGCCCCTCTGTGCCGGCTCGGCTCCGGTCCGCCGGAGCTCCTTATCTTCCTGCTCGGCATGACCATGCGTCATTATTCCAGAAAACAGAAAAAATGGCCCGGTATGGCACGCGGTTTGCTATCTATATAAGTGAGCGAGTGATAAGCGGCTGGAATCGGCCAACGGTCGCTTGTCCAGTTTCGGGTGTGTTGCCCGAATAAATGAAGGGACAGCCCCTGCGAGAGTCCTCCCCCTCTGCAGGACTGTCCCTTCATTATTTCCGGGAGATAGTCGCCGGCGATCCGCCGCGTACTTTTCGGCTTATTCCAGGTAGATGCGGTCGCGTCCGGAGAGGTCCGACAGCCCGGCCGCCGCCAGATGTTCCGTGTTGAGGTCGAACAGCGGGCTGATCTCCACGGCGATGTCGTCGGGGACATTGACCCCGGCCCGGGCGAGTCGTCGCCGGTCTTTGGCCATCATGGCATCTCGGCAGGTCGCGGGGGAGTCGTCGCCCTCGGCGTTCTTCACCGGCGCGAACTCGTCCGCCCGGCTGACCTCCATCACGACCGGGTTGCGGGCGAGTGGGATGGCGTCGAAGACGAATCGCTCGACCTTGCGTCCGTTCCGCTTCTCCGGCTCGATCCGCTCGCCGTCCGTATTGACGTAGGGGATGCGCTTGCGGGCGACGTGGAAAGGGAGGTTTACCTCGGCCATTCGCCGGGCGAACCGGCGGCCGATCACGTGCACGGCGATACTCCCGTACCGGTACTTCAGCGAGCCGTCATGCCGTCGGGCCCGCTTCAGGTCGTCGCTCATGTCGCTGTATTCGATGACCCGGAGCTCTCCGTCGACACATCCGAACACGCCGAGCTTCTCCATCGGGTCCCGCTTCTCCAGCACTTTGCTCGACATGTCCGACTCGGCCTGGACATGTTCGCCGATGAACAGCGGATCGATGGTCGGCACCAGCGGGTTGTCCACCTGGACATACGAGATGTGCTCGATCCCCCGGCGGGCCATGTCGTCCAATGCCCCGCCCGCGAGCAAGGCGTGGTACGCTCCACCGTGTCCGTCGGGGCTGACGAACACCCGGTCGGGCGCGGCAAGGATGAACCGGCCGTTCTTGTCGAACGCGGGCAGCATCCTCTGCGAGCACAGCAGAACGTTCTCACTCTCCAGACCGAAGTAGTCGTTCTGTTCGAAAAACGAACGGATGGCGGCGTCGTTCGTGCGGTTGGTCATCACGTAGAACGGGATGGTGACCCCGTGCCGTCGTGCGAGGGCGAGCGTCTTCTCGGCGTGGATCTGGAACAGGGACTTTCCGCTGATCGGGCCGATCGAGTAGCATCCCTTCGGGCCGTCATAGCCCAGTCGGGAGCCCTGGCCGCCGGCCACCACAAACGCAGCCACCGTCCCGGACTTGACGGCCTCGGTCCCGGTCCGGCGGGCCGCACGCACGCGCTCGGCCGAACGCGAGAGCGGGAGCACCGGTGCCGGCTCGAAGTCGTCGACCGACCGATCCGGCCCGTCCTGGACGGCGATCTCGGCGAGGCGGGCGACGAGATCGTAGTCGAACCCGGCGAGCTGGCGTTCGAGCCGCTCGCGGGCCGCCGGTTCGAGTTTGCTCAGATGTTCGACGATGTGGCCCTGGCCTGTTCGCTCGAGGTTGCGGGCCAGTGACGTGTCAGTCATGTGTCGCCGTCCTCGGACGCCGTCGCATTCTCGCGTATGCGGTCGAGGATGCGGCGCGTCCATTCATTTCGTTCGCCCTCTATCCCGGCCCCCTCCAGCATTCTCATGGCGAGAGACGGGCTCAGTTTTTCGAGTCCTTTGGCGGCCGCGAAGCGGACGAACCAGTCGTCGTCGCCGATCGCGCGGGTAAGCAAGCCGGCGGCCTGGTCCTGGCCGTTGTGGGCGAGTGCGAGTGCAGCGGCCCGGCGGACCTCCCGCGGCGCGTCGCCCTCGATCCGCATCCCGACGTTGGTCAACAGCGTGTTCCGCGCCCGCCGCTCGGAGTCGTCCTCGATCGCCTCGTATCGGCAGCGCGACAGGAAGATGGCGGCGGCGTGGATCGCGCTCTGCCTGACCGTCGGGTCGGGGTCGCGGACGAGCCGGATAAGCATCGAGTCGGGGCCGATTGCGGCGACGATCATCCAGGCCGCCTGGGCACGGACGCGGCGGTTCCTGCTGTCAACTCGGTGTTGCAGGTAGTCCCGAATATCATCGTCGGACTCGCCGCCCTCGGCGACAGCGTCGAACCATCGGGCGGACGACGGGTCCCGTTCGAGTGTGCGGGAGAGGTAGGGGCGGAGCGACTCGGGCGTGAGCTCGCCGTGCTCGGCCAGGGCGCTGAGAAACGCGGCCGTCATCCGTATGTCCAGGGTACGATCTCCGAGCAGCGGTTCCACCAGGGCGGCGGTGTCGTCCGGCGCGGCCTGGTATAACGCCCGGAGGGTGATCACCCGGATGAGCGGGTGTTGCTCGTCGATCATCTGCTCGATGATGTCGATGTGCTCGTCGCCCGTGAGGTCGGCCAACTCCCAGGCGGCGGCGGCCCGAACGACCGGGTCCCGGTGCCGCAGGCCGCGGATGACCGGCCGAATCGGCTCGGGATAGCTTCGGATCAGCCCGACCGCGGGGCCGTATGACCGGAACGAGGCGTAGAAAATCCAGATGACGAGTATCGCCCCGACAGCCACCGCCAGCCCGATGGCGATCTGTTTCGTCCGCTTCAGGCCGGCTTCGGCGAGGAGCTTATCGGCCCGCTCCCGCCGCTCGCGTGCCGCAGCAAGTCGTTCATACTCCTCCGACAGCGAGCTGATATTCTGGCCGAGATCGTTCGCCTGGCCCTGTGTCTTTTTCTCGGACGGAATCTGGACCGGCTCGCCGCAGTTGGGGCACTTGGCAATTTTGCCGGCGAATTGGTCCTCGACCGCCAGTACCTTGTTGCAAGTGCATTTGAACCGGATTTTCGCCATCGCTGTTGCTCGATTCAGTCGTTGTCGTTGCAGACCGCCGCCAGGGCGTCCGCGATGATTCTGTCGTGGTCGAATGCCGCCGAGGGCAGTGACTCTGCCAGGTACCACGCTGCGTCACTCGCGTCGGAGGCGGGACGCGGTTCGATCGGACGGTCCACCTGCCCCAGGAAGACGATCGATACGGTGTGCCCACGCGGATCGCGGCCGGGATCGCCGTACGCGCGGAACTGGCCCAGCGGTACGCCTCGAAGCCCGGTCTCCTCCTCGAGTTCCCGAACCGCCGCGTCCGCCAGCGGCTCGTTCTCGTCGACAAACCCGCCCGGCAAAGCCCAACGACCCCGGAACGGAGGGTTCTTGCGCTTGATCAGAAGAACATCGCAATCCCGGGTTAGCAGCACGATGTCAACCGTTACCGCGGGCCGGGGATACTCGTAACGGTAGTTGCCCGACATGTAAAAAATTATACCGAATATCCGAGCCCCGATGCAAGCCGCCCGGCGAATACACAGTACGGGTAGTAGCGGAGAGAGGAACGAGGCGGGCGGGGTGACTGCATCGGCCCGTGACTGCATCGGGCCGCTCGCCGAGCGTCCCGGGAGCTCCGTTGGCCCGGTCAGCCCGATTCGAACGCCTTGTACGGCGGCCGAGGCGGACCGGTTGTCTTCGCGCCGACCACCATGATCTCGATCTCGTCCAGGTCGATCGGACGCCTGCCCCAGTCCCCGGCCGTCCCGCCCCAGATGTCAGTGACCTCGATACCGGCCAGGCCGAACAGCAGAACCAACTCCGTCGGGCAAAAAGCCCGCTCGCGAAGAGGCGGCGAGTCCCCGCACTCGGGCGAACACTCGGAGCGCTCGGAGAGGGTGACGGGGTCGAACTCGTCCTCGCGGACGCTGCTGTTCGAGTGTTTCCGGCACATCGCAAACGCGTTGAGCACGGTGAACAGGCACTGTGCCCCCGGTCTCATCGCCCGGGCGATATTGCGGAGGATGGCCAGCGGCTGGCCGATGGGGTCGTCCCCGGCGCCGAGCAGGCCGAACGCCCCCTCGCACAGGCAAATCACGGCGTCGAAATCGGCTGGAAGGTCGAAGTCGGTCGCGTCCGACTCGATCCAGGTCACCTCGACGCCCGCCCGTCGGGCGTTGCGGCGGGCCTGGTCGAGCATCCCCGATGAGATGTCGATGCCGGTGATCCGAAGCCCCCGGCGTGCCAGTTCGATGGCGTGCCGACCGGTCCCGCAGCCCACGTCGAGCACGGCCATCCCCGGCTTCAGCCGCAGTTCTTCCACCAGGAAATCGACCTCGGCGATGGTATTTCGGGTGAAATCGTTTTCCTCATAGTCCGGGGCGTGCCCGTTGAAGAACGTCGCCCATCCCGAGTTCGGCGGCCGTTTCATCTCTGTCTCTCCGTTCCATATAGTATGGGAGCAGGGCAAACCCGATATGAGAGATGATATCCCGGCGGAGGCGGATTGTCGATGGTCGGTCTGGCAATTATTTCGCGCCCGGGACCATCGCGTCCAACCGTTTCCGCAATATGCATCAAACGGTTGTCGAGCATGATGATTTACGGCCGGCGTTGTCGGCGAGCCCTTTTTCGGCGGCTACAGAAGGTCTTCGTCGTCCGGGGAGCTCTCGGTTGCTGCGTCATAGGCATCGTGGACCGATTCGGGTGCGATTTCGAGGACGCGGTTTCCGACGACTGCAATGGCCCAAGCCCCGAGGGGGGCCGTCAATATGATGCTCAGCACGGCCACGGCGAGGATGAGTTCGCCCGGGGCGGTGTCCATCCCTGCCGCACGCATGGCCATCAGCGGTGCAGCGCCGATGGCCGCTTGTACGGTGGCTTTGGGCGAGCAGGCAACCACCACGAACAACCGTTCCTTGAGGTTCAACCGACTCCGGAAAAGGCACAGCAGAGCCCCGGTCCCGCGAGCCACCAGCCCCAGCCCGATGACAGCCATCCCGGCAAGGCCCGCACGCCAGGCGATGCCCACGTTCACCTGGGCCCCGACCATGGCAAACAGGATGATCTCTGCGAACACCCAGATGCGCGCCAGTTTGGCTGATATCTCGTGGGCCATATGCTCACGTTTTTCAAGGATCACAAAACCGATTGCCATCGCGGAGACCAAACCAGCGAAGGGGATGTAACCCGCCAGAACGTATTGCAGACGGACGAGCATGATGGACAGGGCAACGATGACGAGGACCCGCTTGGTCGCGCGGGGATTGAATCGATCAAATAGCCGGTAAAGTACCAGCCCGATGCTCGCTCCGACCGCGACCCCCAACACCAGTGATAGTGGAACGCCGACCGCCTGCCAGGCGATGTTAATCTCATTTCCCACGTAGAGCCCGACAACCACACTGTGGACTACGATAACGTATATGTCGTCCACAGAGGCGGCGGCCATTACCATCGACGGTATGTCCTTTTCCGCCCCTCTGCGCTCCTTCATAAACCGGATCATCGAGGGAACGACCACGGCCGGAGATACCGCAGCGATGACCGTGCCGAGGACGGCGGACTCGAGCAGGGTCAGCCCCAGCAGCCAGTGCCCCGCTACCGTGATCATAATGCCCTCGAGCGTGGCGGGAATGAACGCCAGAAGCAGAACCCGGCCGCCAACGCGGTGGAGCGTTGAACGGCTGAGCTCGAACCCCACACGCAGGAGGATGATTATCAGGGCGATCAGACGGAGGTCCGGCCCGATGGCCATTAAGTCGGGATCGAGATAGCCCAGCACATATGGGCCGAGGAGGACGCCGACCAAGAGCATCCCAATAAGCCCCGGGATGTTTATGCGGCGGAGTAGCCAGTCGGCGATGAGGCTGAGAACAATGACTTCGGCGATGCTGACTGCCATGACGGCTCCAATCAGAAGAACCCTATCCGGTGCCAATCAATCGCTGCGGCTCGTGCCACAGCAACCACAGGGTAAGCTTTCAACTAGACAGGAGTCATCAGCCGGAACCGAATTCACGGCGGTTAGAGGCGAACTCCATCGCCGAGGAAAAGTCTAAGCGATATGTCCCGGGAAATCAACGGGCATGGCAGCGGGCACGTCATCCATCCGGTTGGCCTTCCCCGCGCCCGCCCCGGCTTGTTCTGTCGTCGAGACAGGAGTTGCAGTTTTTCCCCGGGCAGCCCGCGCAGCCCTCCTCCTTGCCGGAGGCGATCCGCGCAAGCTTGATACCGACGAAGACGGCCGCCGCGACGACGATGAGTATAACGATCAGATTCTCCATCAGAGGCCCCTTTATATGAAAAGCTGGCCGATTTGATAGACCGCGAACGTGATGACGTATGCGATGACGGTCAGCCCGACCAGTTGGAGCGCCGCCCACTTCCACGAGCCGCTCTCCTTCCACACGGTGACCACCGTCACCATGCAGGGCATGCTCAACAGACTGAACAGCATGATGCAGAACGCCTGCAGGGCCGAATACTCGTGCTGCAGGGCTTCCCGAAGGGATTCGCGGTCATGGTGGTGGTCATGTCCGTGATCGTCGAGGTCGTGGTGGTGGCCGTGACCGTGGCCTTCGGTCTCGATCGCGTGTACGATGGCGAGCTGGGCGACGAAGACCTCTTTCGCGGCAAAGGCCCCGATCATCGCCACGCTCGTCTTCCAGTCGAACCCGATCAAGCTCATCACTGGCTCGATGCTGTTCCCCAGGCGCCCGGCGATCGAATAGTGCAGTTGGTCGGTACCGATCCCCTCGCCCGGGTGCGGGGCGTGGGCGAGCATCGGGGGCAGGCCGAGCGGCGTGGCAGAATCCACCATTGCCGGGCCGGGCAGCACCTGCCCGGGTCCGGCGGCGGCGAAATCGCCCAGGTGGGCGGTCCGCAACAGGATATCGTGCTCGTCACATCCCGCCGGGGCGACCGCTGCGTGGTCGTGGTCGGGCGCGGCCTCCGGCTGGGGAGCCCGGGGGTAATACATCATCGCCCACAGGAGAATGGAGATGCCCACGATGACGGTCCCCGCCTTGCGGATGAACATCCAGCCGCGCTCCCACATGTGCATCAGCGTGCCCTTGATGGTCGGCATGCGGTAGGGGGGCAGTTCCATCACGAACGGGGCGGTCTCGCCCTTGAGGATGGTGGACCGCAGCAGCTTCGCCAGCAGGATGGCGAGGACGATCCCGATCAGGTACAAGCTCCACAGGACCGGCGCCTGCCACGCCTGGGGGAAGAAGGCAGGGATGAACAGCATGTAGATGGGCAGCCGGGCGCCGCAGCTCATCAGCGGCAGAACGAGCATGGTCCCCAGCCGGTCACGCCGGCTCTCGAGTGTTCGGGTCCCCATCACTGCGGGCACCGTACAGCCGAAGCCGATGAGCATCGGGATGAAGCTCCGGCCGTGCAGCCCGATCTTGTGCATCAGCCGGTCCATGATAAACGCGGCCCGGGCCATGTAGCCGGAGTCTTCGAGGATGGCGATGGCGAGGAACAACAGGAAGATGTTGGGCAGGAAAACGAGGATTCCGCCGACCCCGCCGATGATCCCGTTCACCAGGAGCGACTGCAGGGCGCTCTCGGTCCCGGCCGGCCACCATCCGGCCACGAGTTCCGCGGCGTCCTCGACGCCGTGCTCGATCCAGTCCATCGGCACCTCGCCGAGGGTGAACACCAGTGCGAACACGACGTACATGATCCCCAGGAAGATGGGGATGCCCAGGGCCCGGCTGGTGACGACGGAGTCGATGCGGTCGGACATCGTGTGGCGGGACTCGACGGTGCTCTTGACCGCCTCCTGGCAGGCGCCGGAGATGAAGCCGTAGCGCCGGTCGGCGATCAGCGTCTCGGCCGAGTCGCCGAAGTCGGTCTCGATGTGATGAGCGGCCTTCCTGACGGCTTCCGATATCTCGTCGGGGCTGCCGAGCCCGGCGAGCAGCTTCTCCGCCTCCTCGTCTTCCTCGAGGAGCTTCACCGCGAGCCACCGGGCGGGGATGACGGGGTCCAGCCCGCCGTCGTCCTCGATGAGCCGGGCGACCCGGCCGACCTGCCGCTCGACCTCGTCCCCGTAGGTGACCGGTGACGGGCGATGGTCAGTGGGGTCGAGGGCGGTCGCGAGGATCGCCTCCTTGAGCTCGTCCATCCCTTGGCCGCGGTGCCCGACGGTGGGGATGATGGTGACGCCGAGCAGCTCGGACAGCAGCTCGATGTCGATCTCCGTCCCGCGTGCCTTGGCCACGTCGCTCATGTTGAACGCCAGTATCAGGGGGATGCCGAGTTCCATGAACTGGACCGCGAGGTAGAGGTTCCGCTCGAGGTTCGATGCGTCGACCACGTCCACGATCACGTCGGGCCGGTCCTCGATGACAAAGCGGCGGGCGACGAGTTCTTCCAGCGAGTAGGCGGTCAAGCTGTAGGTGCCCGGCAGGTCGATCACCTGTATCTCGCGGTCCTGGTAGCGGAAGCGGCCCTCTTTCGTCTCGACAGTGACGCCGGGGTAGTTGCCCACGTGCTGGCGGGAGCCGGTCAGGTTGTTGAAGATCGTCGATTTGCCCGCGTTGGGGTTCCCGGCCAAACCCACTCGGATGGGGCCGGAGCGGCCGGCTGCGTCAGATTTGGAGGGTTGTCGTCCCATATTTCTTTCCGTTGTAGTTGTACGGCTAAAACTTAGCCGGCAAAAAAAGTGGCCCTATTCGCCGGGGGCCACCATGATCCGGTGTGACATGCCGCGCCCGAGGGCGAGCCGGCTTTCTTTCAACTTCACGATCAGAGGCCCGGCCAGCCCGTTCTGTACGACCTCCAGGGCGGTGCCCGGCATGACCCCGAGCGAAGTCAGCCGGCGGGCAAAACCGCGTCCGCCCCGGACGTCCACGACGCGAGCTCGCTCGCCCGGGGAAAGCATGGCCAACGGCATCGGTTGTACGTTCTGGCGTGGCGACGGTGTCATATCTCCTCCACCTCAATGGCGGCGGCCTCCGCCTTTCTCAATGATAAACTGTATCCCTTGACCTTGATCTCGATGGGATCGCCAAGGGGAGCGACCTTGACCACATCGACGCGAGTGCCTTTGACAACCCCCATGTCGATGATGCGGCGTTTCAACGCGCCGACGGACCCGACGCGGACGATCTTGCCCGACTGGCCGGGCTTCAAGTTGCTCAGGTTCACTGTGCCCCCTGTGTCTTCTGCTTCGGTTGATCCAAGTCCTCTTCCGCACACGCCGACAGCATCTGTTTGACGCATCCATCCTTCTTATCGGGGCAATCTCCGATGAATTCGGCCAGAACCCGCAGGCGCTCGAATACGTCCTTGTCGAGCACGTGCTCCATCCGGCAGGCGTTCCGGTCGGACACATCGGGGTCGAGCATCAGAACGTCCCGGAAGAAGTCGGTGAGAACGCGATGGCGGTGGCGAACCCCGCGGGCGACCGACCGGCCGCGGTCGGTCAGAGTGGCCGCTCCGTAGGGCCGGTGCCGAATGAACCCCTCGGCGACCAGCCGCTTCAGAGCGGCGGTAACCGTCGATTTGTGGACAGACAGGTTCTCGGCGATTGCGTTGACCCGGGCCTCGCCGTCCGATTCCGACAGCCGAAGGATCGCTTCGAGATAGTCCTCCAGGGCGGGTGTCAGCGATGCAGAGTCCGGCATCAGTGCTCCTTAAAAAAACCGGCCGCACTCAACCGGCGGCCACAAGTTGCACACCTAAAACTTACCATAGAGCACCGGCCCTTGTCAAGAACTAATAGAGAAAAAACGCAATTTTTGTCGAAATCGGCTATCCATATCGGGCATCGGACGGTCGAACCCCCCCAAATCGCCCCCCCCCCAGTTGACCAAAAACCGACCAGCCGGTAGCATGCACTGCATCATTTGCCCCGATACGGAGGGATTGACATGCAGGTCGTCGGACCGGAAGACCGAATCAAACATCTGCTCGAGCGACGTGATTTCGGCGCCCGAGTGGCCGTGCAGGGATGGGTGCGCACCCGCCGCGACTCGAAAGGCGGGTTCTCGTTCATCGAGTTGAACGACGGATCGTGCCTGGCCGGCATCCAGGTCGTCGCCGACAGCGAACTCCCGAACTACGAGTCGGACGTGCTGCGGCTATCGACCGGCTGTTCTGTGCGGGTCGAGGGCGAGCTGGCCGAATCGCCGGGCAAGGGGCAGGCGGTCGAAATCCAGGCCGATGCCGTCGAGGTGCTCGGCTGGGTCGAGGAGCCGGACTCGTATCCGTTGGCGAAGAAACGGCACACGATGGAGTACCTCCGCCAATTCGCCCACCTGCGGGCGAGGTCGAACACGTTCGGGGCCGTCGCCCGCGTCCGGAACTGCCTGTCGGCCGCCACGCACGAGTTCTTCCAGGACCGCGGGTTCCTCTACCTGCAGGCGCCGATCATCACCACCAGCGACTGCGAGGGCGCGGGCGAGATGTTCACCGTCTCCGCCCTCGACCCCGAAGAGCCGCCGCGCGACGCGGCGGGGAAGATCGACTATGGCGCCGATTTCTTCGGCCGACGGGCGTCCCTCACCGTCAGCGGGCAGCTTGCCGCCGAGACCTACGCTTGTGCGCTGACCAACGTCTATACCTTCGGCCCCACCTTCCGCGCCGAGGACTCGCACACCGCACGCCACCTCGCCGAGTTCTGGATGATCGAGCCCGAAATGGCGTTCTGCGACCTCGAGGGCGACATGGACCTGGCCGAGGAGTACACCAAACACCTCTTCCGGGCCGCACTCGAACGATGCCCCGAGGAGTTGGCGTTCTTCGAGAAGTGGATCGACGAGTCCGCCGTCGAGACGCTCCGCCACATCGTGGACAGCGAGTTCGTGCGGATCACCTACGCCGAGGCCGTCGATATCCTCCAGGCGTCCGGCGAATCGTTCGAATACCCCGTCGAGTGGGGAGCCGCCCTCCAGACCGAACACGAGAGATATCTGACCGAGCGGCACTTCCAGAAGCCGGTCATCGTCCGAGACTATCCGAAGGACATCAAGGCGTTCTACATGCGCGAGAACGACGACGGGAAGACGGTGGCGGCGATGGACGTGCTCGTCCCCAAGACCGGCGAGATCATCGGCGGCAGCCAGCGCGAGGAGCGGAAAGACGTGCTGCTCCGCCGGATCGACGAGTGCGGGCTCGCCCCCGACGACTACTGGTGGTACCTCGACCTGCGGCGGTACGGGACCGTCCCCCACGCCGGGTTCGGGCTCGGGTTCGAGCGGGTCGTCCAGTTCGTCACCGGGATGGCCAACATCCGCGACGTCATCCCCTACCCCCGCACCCCCAACAGCGCCGAGTTCTGAAAAACCGGCAGATGACCCTGCCGTAATGTGCTTATATTGCAAGCATTTTCCGTACGCCGACGCGGTCAGAAGAACGCGAGGTAGAAGTATCGAACGCTGAGCAGGAACAGGGCGACCGAGACGATGATCCGCAGTACCCGGTCCGACATCCTGGTCAGCAGCCGCATCCCGATGAGCATCCCCAGCAGGATGGCGGGTACGGCGGCCAGCCCGGGGAGCACAAGCCGCCAGGTCAGCATCCTGAACGCAACCAGGTTGATGATCCGAGCCACGTTGAAAAGGAAGAAGACCAGGGCAAGTACGCCGACATGCCGGAACCGGTCGAAACGCTGCGAGGTCACGTAGGCGACGACCGGCGGCCCGCCCGTGTTGAACGCACCGCTCAGCAGCCCGGAGAAAATCCCGCACGGCACCCCCAGCCACAGCGGATGCCACCGACGGCCCGCCAGGCGGGGGACCGCCTGTTGGACGACGGCGCCGGCCAGCAGCAAGCTCAGAGCCACATACAGCCCCTCGGGCCGGGCGTGCTTCAGGGCCAGGACCCCGACGGGCATCGCCAGGATCGACATCACGATGAGCGGGCTCATTCGATCCACCTTGACCCGCCGACGCAGCCGCCACAGCATCGAGCCGGTCAGCGCCAAACTGGGCACGGCGAGCACGACCGATGCGTCGGCGAACTCGGCCAGCAGAACGCCCAGAATCCCCAGCCCGACGAGTCCGAACCCGAACCCGGTCGCACCCTGGACGAGGGCCGCAACGAAAAGAGCCACGATGACAGCCACCAAATCAGCCAGAGCGGCGTCCTCCGAAAGACATCACAAATGAATTGCTTCGTCCGCGACCGGTCAGAGCCAGCCGCAGTGTCGGGCGAGCAGGCCGGCATACTCGACGAAATCCGGCCAGGACACGTCGGACGGCACCCCGTGGTCGCACTTCGGGATGAACCCGCCGTCCTCGAACAGCGGGGGGACGACCCGTTCGATCTCGGCCCGGATCAC
>PUPC01000060.1 GCA_003553185.1 Planctomycetota bacterium
CTCACGAGCCGGTGGACCATCGGCCGGCGGCTCTTCACCAGGCCGCGGACGGCCCGGTACCGCTCGACGAACTCGTCCAGCTTGCCCGAGTCCTCGATCATCTCCTGCGAGACCGATATGACCCGGGCGATTCCGTCCTCCTCGGCGCGGCGTGCGGCACGCGCCATCGGCCCGCCCTCCCCCACACGTTCCGCCTCGACCTCCAGTTCGGGCAGTGCCACGATCTTCGGGGCCTGCTTTGCTCGGTCCACCAACTGATCGAAAAAACCCATCGGCTTCCTCCTGATAACGGTCGGTTCTCGGCACGGTGAATTATACGCCCTGCCCGCCCTCATTCCAAACCCCGAAAGCCACCGCGGCCAGCCGGTAGAGCGAGCCGTTCAGGGACTCTGTGCAACGAACTCGTTGTAATTGTCGAGCATTTTGCGGAGGATGTCGGGCGGATTCAGGTCGTAGGGGCAGCGCTCGGCGCATTGCCCGCATTCGCGACAGTTTTCGATCCGGGCCATCTTCTCCTGCCATTCGCCGCTGAGGAACCGCTCGGACGGGGCCCGGCGGAGCAGGTATTTCATCCGGGCGGCGGTATTGATCGGGATGCCTTCCGGGCAGGGCGTGCAATAGCCACAGCCGCGGCAGAAGTCGCCGGCCAGCTCCGCCCGGTCGCGTTCGATTGCTGCCCGCATCGCATCATCCATCGCCGGCGGATTCGCCTCCAGTGCGAGGAACTCATCGAGTTCGCTCTCCCGCTGTATGCCCCAGATGGGGACCAGGTTGTCGTACTGGCGGAGGAATGCGAACGCGGCGGGGATGTCGGTGAGCAGCCCGCCGGACAATGCTTTCATCGCGATCACGCCGACGTCTCTTTCGCGACACAAGTCGATCAGTTCCATGTCTTCGCTCGACGAGACCGCGCTGAGCGGGAACTGGAGGGTGTCGAACAGGCCGGACTCGACCGCCCGCCGGGCGACGTCGAATCGATGGTTGGTAATGCCGACGGCACGGCACACACCTTGCTCCTTTGCCTCGAGGGCGGCGGCGAACGCCGAATCGGGGGCATCGGGGTCCGGAACCTGCTTCGGATTGTGGAGCTGCAGCAGGTCGACGTAGTCGGTTCTGAGCTCGGTCAGTGATTTCTCGATCTCTTCGAGGAACTGATCGCGGCTGCCGTCGTGGACTTTGGTTGCCAGGACGATGCGACGGCGAACGTCGGCGAGTGCATGGCCGATCTTGGCCTCGCTGTCGCTGTAACCGCGGGCGGTGTCGAAGAACGTGATGCCGCCCTCGACCGCCCGTTGGAGCAGTCGTCCCGCCGCGTCGAAATCGAGCCGCTGGATGGGAAGGCAGCCGAACCCGGTCCGGCTGATCGTGAGGCCCGATCGGCCGAGCTGCATCATCTCCATATGTGCCTCCCTTGTTTCTGTCCGGCGACAGGGTAATAAATGGAAGCACCGACCGCAAGCTGCGGATAACCGGCGGATCGGCGGGGCAGCGCCCGATCGATCAGGCGAGCCCGGTGAGTTGGCGGTGGAGTTCGACGATCCCCCGGGCCGTGGCGTCCCACGAAAGTTCGCCGAGCCGCGTCCGCCCCCGAGCGATGAGTTCCCGGCGATACTCGGAATCGGTGAGCACCCGTCGGATGACACCGGACAACTCGTCGGGGCGGTCCAGCGGGACGAGTTCGCCGCCTACATCAAGTACCTCGCGGAGCACCGGGATGTCGGAAGCGACGACCGGGGTGCCGAAGGATATCGCCTCGAACGGCGGATGTCCGAACCCCTCGTCGCGGGACGCGTACACCAGCAGGTCGGCGGCGTCGTAGAGCTGAGCGAGTTCTTCGCCGAGATGCGAGCAGAACACCACCCGATCGGCGACGCCGAGGCGACCGACGGTTTCTTCCGCGTCGGCCTGGGCATTGCCGGGCGGGCCGGCGAACACCAGTTTTACATCGCACAGGTCACCGGACTCGGTCGCCGAAGCGAACGCCCGGATCACGTAAACCGGATTTTTACGCCGCTCGACACGGCCGACCGCGAGCACAAACCGGCCCGGTATGTCGAACCGGCGACGGAGTTCGGCCTGCAGGTCGGGGTCCGGCGCGGGCAGCCGTGCCGCGACGGGGCCGCTGAGAATGGCCACAGTACGGTCGGCGAGATGCGGGTAGCGGTCGATGACGTCTTGGCGGGTTCGCTCGGATACCGCAACAAAGTACGCCGCCCGCCGGACGGCCGCCCGGAACCAGAACCACTGCTTGAACCATGCGGTCCTCGAGTAGCACTCCGATACGACCTGCCAGGAGAAATCGTGGAGCATCACGGTCACCGGGATATGCAGGCGGAGCGACATCGCGGTAACGGCGGAGTGGAAGCTCGTACAGCCGGCGTCACGGACCAGCCGCGGCAGCACGGTCTGCCGCCAGAGCGCGAGCGGCATCCGGGACGGCCGGACCACTACGTCCGGCAGGTCGGGGACTGCCAAGTCCGAAAAAGCAACGATCTCGACATCGTTGAGTCCCCGAAGCGCCTCGAGCAGCCGGACGGTGTAATGCTCGACTCCGGTGCGATTGCCGCGTACCGGGCTGGCGTCGTATCCGATTCTCATCGTCGGGCCTCCGCTCGATCCAGCATTGACTTGATGTCGGCCACGAACCGCCCGTAATTGAACTCATCCCGGGCCATCTCGTGAGCGGCCTCGCTTCGCTCGGGCCACCCGGGACCTTCCCGCTCCTCACAGATCGTCCGGATGGCTTCTGCCGCGGCCCGGCGGTCACCGTGAGGGACCAGGATGCCCGGCGGGGGCACGCACCATTCCGAAATGCCGCCCGCGTCGTAGGCCACGACGGGCGTCCCGC
>PUPC01000033.1 GCA_003553185.1 Planctomycetota bacterium
CCGCGGCGAACTCGGCCGCTTCGCCGAGGCCTTCGAGGACTATGCCGTCGCCGAATCACTGGCCGAACGCCAGCGAGATCGAGACATGATTTCCGGCAACCGGCAACGGCTGCTCGTGCGATTGCTTGATGGCGACGACGAGGAAAGCGGTCGGCCCAACGGCGATTGATCTGCTGTGCTCGCCGTGTCGATGATGCAGGACGAATGAAGCCGTTCGAAAACTGGAACGGTTGCCGCTGATAGTGCGAGGACAACAACGAAAATGGAACAAGCAGACGTCTTCTTCGACAGGATCGGCAAGGCACTGATCGCCTGTGTCCAGGCGCGGGAGTGCGTGCCGATGGACTGGAATGACGATAACCAGGACCGCATGCGACAGCACATTGCTCTGGCGATGGGGCTGCTCCAGCCGCCGGGTGCCACAGTTGGGGTGTTCGGGGACCCACAGACAGAGCAACTGTCGACCGCGGCCGGGGACATCAAGCCGGACAGCACGCTGGATTGTGAACGGCGAGTCCGGGCCCTGCCCATCCGAGTGGCCGCCTATGCGATACTCGGGCAGACCGTGGTCAAGAACCTGAAGCGACTGCTGAACACCTACGACGCGCAGCGATACGAGGCGAACCTGCCGCCGGAGATACGGAAGCAACTGGACGCGGCGGCGGAGTGCTTCCGGGCAATTGACGATGCCGTCGGCGATGACGGCGTCTATCCCTGGCTGTAATACAGAAGCGCGGAATGATGACGGACCAACCGGCCGAACGGGGAGGCGGCCGGTCCCGACACGGGCTCGGATGACCGGGCCTTGGACTGTTATTAAGGAGGATGGAGATGACAGACAAATCAGATGAACAGATGGGCCTGGAGCAGTCCCGCAATGTCCTGCTCAAGACGCTCGAAAGCGTGGAGCTCGGCGAGATGCAATCGTTCGAGAACCTCGACATCATCCCGCTCCACGTCGGGAACGGGCACGCCCTGCCTTATCTGTTGCTGTCCGACGCAATCGAGGCCGGGGTGCTGGAAGTGACCGAGGTGGACGAGTCCGGGGACGTGCCTCACCTCAAGGTCATCAACAAGGCCGACAAGCCGGTCCTGATCCTTGCCGGCGATGAGCTGATCGGTGCAAAGCAGAACCGGATCGTGAACATCACAATAATTGTCCCCGCCGCAGCGGACCTGGTGATGCCGGTAAGTTGTGTCGAGCGGGGCCGTTGGAACTACCGGTCCCGGACCTTCGCGGCCGGGCGCAAGGCGTCCTTCCTGCTTCGCCGGGAGGCAACCCGGGGCGTTCGCCAGAATGTCCGTGAACGCGGCGAGTACGCCAGCGACCAGGGTGGTGTCTGGTCGGAGGTCGACAAGCTGAATATTTCGATGGGGGCCAGAAGCCCGACCGATGCGATGAGTGCGGGCTTCGACAAGGCGGCAGAGAAGCTCGCTCGGTTCAAGGACCGTCTGACCTACCCGGACAAGGCGGCCGGGCTGGCCGTGTTCATCAACGGCCTGCTCGTCGGGCTGGAGCTCTTCGAGCACCCGGACATCCTGCGAAAGGTCTGGGACTCGCACGTGGAGAGCTACGCCATCGACGCGATTACGCTGAAAAAGAAATCCCGGCCCGATTCTGTTCCGGCAGAGGCCGTCAGGGATTGCTCCCGCCGGATCACCGAATCGCTCGAGGATCCGAGCAAGTCGCCGGGCGAGGGGTACGACGTCGGGGTTGAAGAGGCCGACCTCGTCGGGGCGGCCCTGGTCAACAACGGCCGAGTCGTCCACCTTCAGGCGTTTCAAATGACGCCTTCAGAGGACGACGAGAGCATCTAAATTAGGAGGCCGAGAGAATGTTTGCTGATAACCTGCCGTTGGATGATAAGCGAAATCGGTCCGCCGACCTGAAGGGGTTATTTCCTGTCGAACGATAAATCGTTGAGGATATCTTAAGCACAAGCCAGGGGATTTTTCAGTTAAATGAATCATGGTCCACAACGGATCAGGCGAGATAAGGCCCAAACAATGACAAGTGACTCCACACCGAAGCTCTCAAAGTCCCGCTTCATCGCCGGGCTGCAGTGCCTGAAGCGGCTGTGGAACCGGTGGTATCGGTACGACGAAATTCCGGAGCCGGACCCGGCGACGCAGGCGCGGTTCGATATCGGCCACGAGGTCGGCGAACTCGCTCAGCAGCTTGCCCCCGGCGGTGTGCTGGTCTCCGAAGATTACCGGCGCCACGCCGACGCGCGAGAAACGACTCGGAAGCTGCTGGCCGATCCGGACATCCCCGCCATCTACGAGGCGGCGTTCACGTTCGAGGACATCCGCATCCGCGTCGACATCCTGAAGCGACTGCCGAACGACCGCTGGGCACTGCTCGAGGTCAAGTCGTCGACCGCGGCCAAAGATTACCACATCTACGACGTGGCCATCCAGAAGTATGTGCTCGATGGCTGCGGGCTGGACGTTGCGTCGGCCGGGCTGGTACATATCAACAACCAATACGTGTATGATGGCGAACGGATCGACGTCACCGAGTTCCTCGCCGTCGATGACCTGACCGACGCCGTGGCGCACCTGATGCCGGCGGTCACAGACTTGCTGGCAAAGGAACGGGCCGTCCTGGCCGAGCGTACCGTGCCGGATATTCCACCGGGCCGACATTGCCACCATCCGTATGACTGCGAGTGGTATCCGGAGTGCCGGGCGAGCATGCCCGAGTTCTGGGTCGGCGAACTCTACCGCGTGGGGAAGCCACAACTGAATCGGTTAGCGGAGTTGGGCATTACGGACATCGCGGACATCCCCGACGATATCGGGCTGAGCAAAATTCAGCGTCGAATCCGATCCTGCGTGC
>PUPC01000273.1 GCA_003553185.1 Planctomycetota bacterium
CCCCCGCTACCTTTTTCCGGCGGATGAGCACCAGAGCGCGCTGGAGACTCTCGGCTACGCCGTTTATGAACGTAAGGGCGGAGCCCTGCTCACCGGCGATTACGGATGCGGCAAGACGCTGCTCATCCGGGTCTTGGTCCGGCGATTGATAGACGATGGCGTGGAGGCGGCCGTGGTAAGTTATCCGAGATTGACGGCCCTCGAGTTTCTCCGCGAGATCCTCTACCAGTTGGGCGTGGAGGAGCGGACGCGGAGCCGGCAGAAGCTCTCGCGGATGGTCGCCGAAATACTGCACGACAACGTGATGGATGGCAAGCACACGATCGTTGTCGTCGATGAGGCGCAGGTCGTCAACCGCCAGGCGATCCTCGACGAGCTGCGGCTCCTGCTGAACTACCAGTTCAACGACCGGTTCCTCCTCACCCTCATCCTCGTCGGTCAGCCGGAGCTTCGTGAGCGCATCGCCGCCCTGCCCCAGCTCGAGCAGCGGCTCGCCCTGCGCGTCCACCTCCATAATTTGGACCCAGATGAGACAAGGAAATATATCTCGCATCGTTTGGTGACAGCGGGGGCGACCCGGCCCATATTCACCGACGCCGCGATCGAGACGATCTATGAGCATACGTACGGCTGCCCCCGCCGGATTAACAATATGGCCGACCTGTGCCTGTGGCGGGGCTTCCAGCGAAAAAGACCGCAGGTAGACCCCGAACTGGTTCAGGCGGTGGCGTGAGAGGACAGAAAAGATGCAGTTCAAAGACATGATGAGACGCGAAAAGGACGTCAGGGCCGGCACGACCGACTCGGCGGGCGGTGAGACATCGGTTCTCATCGCCGAGGGTGACCCCGCCGCTCGACAGATCATCGCACTGCAGGTGATGGAACTCGGCCTGCTCCCGCTGATGGTCGAGGATGGGCTGCGCGCCGCCCGAATGGTCCGCCGGGACAGGCCCGCACTGGTCGTCGCCAACCTCGAACTGCCCGGGAAGAGCGGGGCGGAACTGGTCGCGGACATGCGCAAGGACCCGGATGTCCGCAACATCCCGGTGATGCTGATCAGCAACAGCACCGAGACGCCCGACCAGGTCGTCGGCGAGCAGGTCGGGGCGGACGACTACCTTTGCAAGCCGCTCAACCCGGCCGAGGTCAATCAGCGGATCAGACAACTGCTCGGCCGAACGCAAGGCACAGAACGGAGCTCCGAGCCGGAAGCCCAGCCCGCCCCCGCCACTCCGGACACTGACGCACAGGAGGCCCAGGCGAAGGCGGAGCGCCTGGCGCAGGCCGAGGAGGTCTACGAACAGTGCCGCCGGTTCGCCGAGGATGCCGCCGAGCGGGCGAAGAAGGCGGAGCCGCCCGACATCGACCGCTGCCGCGAGCTGGCCGAGGACCTGGTCCGGGAATGCCGCGACAGCAATCGGCTGCTCATCAAGGCGATGCGGTCTTACCGGGCCGACGAGAGCGCCCACGACGCGGTCAACTGTGCGGTCTTCAGTATCAAGATCGGCGACGGGCTCCACTACGACACTGAACGGCTCATCGCCCTGGCGATGGCCGCCCTGTGCCACGAGGTGGGAATGAGCCGGGTCCCCGACGATGTTGCCCGCGCCGAGGGCAAGTACTCGCGTCGCCAGCGTGCCGCCATCCGCCGTCACCCCGAGGAGGCCTACGAGATTCTGAAGAAACTGGGCCCCGACTATGAGTGGCTGGCCGAGGCGGTATACCAGGAGCACGAGCGGGAGCAGGGCCAGGGCTATCCGCGGGGGCTGACGGGCGACGAGATCTCGGAGTTCGCCAAGATCATCGGGCTGGCCGACACCTACGAATCGCTTCTGCACCGCCGGTCGTTCCGCAAGGCGTTCATCGGGTTCGACGCCCTCCGCGAGGTGATCGGGATGCGGTCGCGGTATTTCGCCCCGCGCATCATCCGGGCGCTTGTGGCCGAGGTATCCGTGTTCCCGCTGGAGAGCTACGTCAAGCTGAACACGGGCGAGGTCGGGCGGGTGGTGAAGACCAATCCGGACAATCTGCTTCGGCCCGTTGTGGTTGTGGAATATGACGCCGGGGGCAGCCGGCTGAAACGCCCCCGGGCTGTTGATCTGACCGCGCGACCGCTGATCTATGTCAGCGAGGCGGTCGACGAACGGGAACTGACCAGTCAGGGATGATAACAATGACAACAGGAACGACGAAATGGTTTGTGCTGATCGGGCTGGTTCTCATTGCCTCTTCCGGCTGTGATCCCGTCGGGCGGGGGCTGGTGCGCGAGTCGGTCCCCGAATCGCAACTCCGCCAGGTCCAGCATCCGACCGATCCGGTCCACTGGTTCCCCAGCTCTCTGGGGCCGGCGGCCAGCGGCAGTTTCAAGAGCGTGGCCGTTGGAGACCTCGACGGGGACGGTCTGCCCGATGTCGCCGCCGGGCGGTCCGATCGCCGCGGCGTCCAGATCTGGCTGGCGAACGGGGACGGGACGTGGAGTTCGGTCGATGGGCCTCAGCACCTCGGCCGCCCCACGGATCTGGCCATCGGCAACCTCCGCGACGACCCCGAGGGGCTTCCCGACCTCGTCGTCGCCGGGGAAGGTGAACTGCCCGGGATCCGCATTTATCGCAACCGCCTGGGCGAGCAGGTCGAGGATGAAAACCGTGCCCTGTGGGATGAGGTCGAATCGCCGGCCATCACACAGGACTACTCCGCCGTGATCCTGGCCGACATCAACAGGAACGGCCGCCTGGACATCATCGCCGCCCGGCAGAAGAACGGCGGCGAGGGCGGCGTCGGCGTGTGGTTCAACCTTGGCGAGGATGGCTGGTCGGACGACGCCGGCCCGACGACCACCAAGCACTACCACGATGTCGCCGTGGCCGACTTCAACCAGGACGGGCATCTGGACATAGTCGCGGCCCGATGGGGCAGCCCCGGCGGGCTGGACATCTGGTACGGCAACAGCCGCGGCTCCTGGACGCGATCCGTCCAGGACCCGCCGATCAAGCTCAACTTCCAGAGCGTCGACGTCGGCGATTTCAACGGGAACGGCGAGATCGACATCATCGCCACCAGCTACCGCAGCGATATGGCGGTCTGCATCTTCCTGAACGACCGACACGGGGTCGCCGAGGATTCCCATCGGCAGGCCGGATGGTGGTCCACCCCGGTCCAACTGGCCGGTCGGGGCAGCTTCTCCGACGTCAAGGCGGTTGACCTCAACGAGAACGGGCTGCTCGACGTCGTCGCAACGTCGTTCGACGAGCGCGGGATTCGCTGCTGGCTCCAACTGCCGCCCGAGCGCGATAACGCCCGCCCGTTCGTCCCCAGATTCATCGAGCAGAGCCGTCCGTTCCCGCCCAAGGGATCATATTTCGCGGTGACCACCGCCGATTTTAACGAGGACGGCCGGCCCGACGTGGTCGTCGCAGCCCGGGGCGAGGGGGTGAACGTCTGGTTCCAGACCTCTGAGCCCGACGCACCGATCGCCATCTCCCCCCGTACCCGTTCGGTTCCCGACGAGCAGTGGACCCCGCACGCGGTGCGGGAATCCGAACGAGCCCCCGATGAGCCGAGAGAGAATTACGTGTTCACAACGCTGCTGAGTCGGGTGGGCCGCGAATATACTGAGTATCGGATCGGCCCGCGCGACGTGCTCGAAATCCGGATCTACCCGAGCCGCCACGCCGAGCCCCTCGAACAGGTTCGGGAGGTCAAGCCGTCGGGCGATCTGCTGCTCCCGGTGGTCAGTTCCGATCCCCTGACGATTGTTGACGAGCACGGCTTGGGGCTGACGCCCACCCAGTTGCGGGAACTCATCCAGGAGAAGTTGGCCCGGCAGGTCTTCCAGAACCCCGCCGTCTCGATCACCGTCAAGGAGCACGTGGCACACACCGCCAGTGTGCTCGGAGAGATTCGTCATCTGCCGAACCGGGCTCTAACCGGGCCGGGCCAGTACGTCCTCGACGGTCGTACTCGGACCCTCGAGTTCATCGTGCGGCACGGCGGGTTTACCGACTACGCCGACCTGACGCGGGTCGAGGTCCGCAAGGAGACGGGCGAGAAACGGGTAATCAACCTGTTCAAGGCGATCTTCCAGAGCGAACTCGAAGAGGACGTCCTGCTCGATCGGGGCGACACGGTTTACATCCCGTCCGTCCGGATCACCGACCGGAAGGTGTATGTGCTCGGCGAGGTGAGAGAACCGGGTGTCTATCAACTGGATGACCCGATCACCCTGCTCGAGAGCATCCAGCTCGCCGGCAGCTTCCTCCGGTCTGCCAATCGCCGTCAGGTGATCGTCATTCGCGGGGACCGGGACGACCCCGAGTTCTTCCAAGTCAACATGCTCGACATACTCCGCGAGGGGGACCTGAGCAAGAACATCCCCCTCAAGGACGCAGACATCGTCTACGTCCCGAGCAACTGGATCGCAAACGTACGCGAGTTCTATACATGGTTCCTTCCCGGGTTCGACCGGGCTTCCGGATTCTGATAGAGGAACGGGAAAATGCCTCAATATGAAATGGGCGTCCAGGACTACTGGCGGATTCTCCGAAAGCGCAAACTGGCGGTGGTCCTCACCTGCGTCGTCGCAGCCGGACTCACCTACTTCCTGACCCAATATGTTTTTCGCCGGCCTCCTGCGTTCCGCGCCACCAGCGAAGTCAGCGTGAGCACCGAACAACTGGTCGGTTACCCCCGGGCCGTGGCCATAAACGTCGCCCAACAGGGGAAACTCGCAAAAAGCCAGATGATGCTCGAAGATGTCCTGTGGGCCATCGAACTGCGGCCATTCTATGAACTGGCACCGGACCAGATCGAGCGGTTGATCGAGGACGAACCGGCCGAGAGACGAGCACTGTACCGGGCGCTGCTCGAGGCGCTCGGCAATGGACAGGTGCCCGAGGTCGGCCCGGAAGACGCCCCTGCCACCCGGCTGCGCTATGCGACCACCGAGGACTTGATCTACCTGTTCCCCCACGCCGATCACGCGGTGGCCGAAGCCATCATTGCCTCGGCCGCAGCACAGGAACGGCTCCTCGAAGAATGGACCGGAGCCACGCCGGCGCCCGACGCCGTCGACCGCCGGGGATTTAAAACCGCTATGGTCCACGAACAACCCGACATCGTCGAGACAATCGTCTCACGGCTCCAGGGCAACATCGTGATCGAGTGGGACATGGTCACCGAGACATTCGCGCTGGCCCTTCAGACGAATGCACACGACTTCGGAGCCGCCGACGTCAGGCGGGCACAAAGCGCCGCCATCCGGCTGAACGAGACGATCATCGGCGTGTATAAGGCATACACCGAGCACCAGAGCCAGAAGGCCATCGCCGACAGGATCGAGGAAACCCGGGCAGAGCTTCAGCGTCTGGACGCAGAACGCGGTGAACTGGCCGACACCAGGCAATCACTCCGCAGCGAGATCGTCGAGGCCGACGCCGCCCGGTCCGAATATCAGGATGCCCGGTCCAAACTGGCCGATGCCCGACGCCGCCAGACCCTCGTCCGGCACTACTATAACACGCTATCCGACTATCTGGTCGAACGGGGTGAGGTCAGAGAGGGCATCGAGCAGGCGCTCCGGGAAGGCACCACCCCGCCCCGGACCTACAGCCCCATCCCGCCTCCCGGCCGGATCGACAACGAGGCGGTGTTGCAGCTCTATGAGATGGCAATGGCACTGGAGCGGGAAAAGGAGGAGAAGGATTACTACGCCCCGACCTCTGACTTTATGATCTCCCAGGAAGCGAAGATCGCCCGACTCGCCCAACGAATTCACTCTGTCGTCGAAGACGCTGTCCGGATCGCCCAGGACGATGTGGCGGCCGCACAGGCCCACGTCGAAGAACACGAGGAGAAGGCGCGGATGCCCGCCCTGCTCGCGGCGAGAATGGAGGGCGTAACTCGCGAGATGGATTTCGCGGAGGGCAACATCGGGCGACTGAACGACCAGCTCACCCAGCTCCGCCTGTACGAGCGGCAGGGCGTCGACGTGCGCATCATCGAGCGACCCGGAACCCCCGAAGAGGTCGAAGGGCCGCAGGCCGCCGCCAAGACTGCCGTCGGCGCTCTCATCGGGCTGATCCTCGGCGTGATTATCGCCGTCATGTGGGAGACGTTCGACCTGACCATCGACACCATCGAGGAAGTCGAGTCGTACCTGCAGACCCGCGTACTCGGCGTCATCCCCCACCTCGAGACCGACCGCCTCGCCGCCCAGATTCGATCACGCGACCCCGACAGCGAAGCCAGCTCATCCGATGCCGAACTCCGGGAACGAGCCGCCCTGGTCACCCTCTACGACCCGATGTCGATCCCAGCCGAGTCGTTCCGCGGTGTGCGGACCACACTCGATTTCATACTCCAGCAGGACCAGCCCGGCGCCAAGGCCGTCCTGGTGACCAGCGCCACCCTGTACGAGGGCAAGACTCTTGTCGCCGCCAACCTCGCTCTCAGCAGCGCCCAGAACGGGAAGCGCACCTGCCTGGTCGAATCCGACCTGCGCCGGCCCCGGCTCCACAACATCTTCGGGGTGGACCGGGAGCCGGGGGTGTACGACATCTCGATCGGCAAGATCGACTGGCGTCGGGCCCGGCGTTCGCTCAGCGACCTGCTGCTGGGCAAGATCGGGATGAAGGCCGCCGCCGGCTCGTCCGGACTGGAGAACCTGTCCATCATCACCTGCGGCGCTCTGCCGCCGAACCCAGCCGAGGTGCTGGGGTCTGATGAGATGGCCCGGCTGTTCGATCAGCTTCGCGAGAGCTACGACGTGATCATCGTCGACAGCCCGCCCATCCTGCCGGTCGCCGACGCCTCGGTTATCTCCCCTCTGGTCGACGGTGCCGTGCTGGTCTATCGCGCCGGCTCGACGCCTCGGACCGTGCTCAGTCGGGCCAAGGAGCAGCTTGTGTCGTCGGAGACAACGCTGTTCGGTGTCGTGCTAAACGATCTGCGGCCGGCGGCCGGCGAAATCTCGCCGAGCTACCCCTACAAGCGCAGCGTGCGCCGAGCATATGGGCGAGAGGCCAGCGAGGCAACGCCGCGTGGCGAGATGGCACCAAGCGGAGCGATCGACAGCCAGGCGGCCTCCGAAGAAGACCAGGCCCTCCGTCGCGTTGAACGCCTGCTTGCCGAGGACAAGGGCGATCAGGCCGTTGAAGCGGCATACCAGGCCGCGCGGGCAATGCCCGATTCCATCTCCCTTCGTCTCCAACTCGCGCGGGCCTACCGGGCAGTCGGGCGGGCCGGCGATGCCCAGGCCGAACTGATCCACATCATCGACTTGGACCCCCGCAACCAGGCGGCCCTCGAGGGGCTGGGCGAGATGGCCGACGAGGCGGGGCTGCCCAACGAAGCAGTCCGCTGGTACGAGGAACTGCTCGAGCTGGCCCCCGAGCATCCGACGGCCGGCCGCCGAATCGAAGAGCTCCGGCAACAACTCGGTGAGCAAGATGACCAACCGGATCCCGAGTCCGCCTGACCAACGCAGCGGGATGACCAACCGATGGGTGCCGACGAACTGCTGTCAATAAACAGACCGGAGACATCACGGGCCCGGGCCGGCTCACCCGGCTCCCGGACTGGCTTGGTTATCACGGCGGTCCTGGTCCTGGGGGTGATAACCGGACTTGCTTACCTGATGGAGGCCGTGGCCATCGAGGTGGCGATCGCCGCCGGGCTCGCTGTGGCCCTGAGCTTCCTCAGCTTCGCAAAGGTCAAGCTGGTCCTTTATTTCCTCATATTCATCTGCCTGTTCTCGCCCGAGATCCAGGTGAGCCCGGTCCTGGGGACCGCCTCCAAGCGCCCGATCACCATCCGCATCGAGGATTTCGTTCTGGTGGTACTCGTCATCACGTGGCTCGCCCGGGCGGCGGTGAACCGCCAACTCGGACTTATGTTTCGGACCCCGCTGAACCGGCCGATCATCGCCTACTCGCTGATCGCCATCCTGGCCACGCTGCTGGGCTATATTTACGGCTGGGTCGAGCCGGGCTTAGGCCCCTCTCTCTTCGTCCTGAAATACATCCAATATTTTGTTCTGTTCTTCGTGGTGATGAACTATATCGAGACGCCGCGCGACCTCCGGTGGCTGGTAATAGCGGGAGTCCTGACGTATGCGGCCATGTGCATATACGGACTCGCCCAGATCCCGGGCGGGTATCGGCCGACCACCTTCGCCGAGCAGCCCGCCGCGCCAAACACCCTCGCCGGGTATCTGCTGCTGATGATCGGCATCTGCGGCGGGCTCCTGCTCTTCACCAAGTCAGCTCTCCACAAGTTGGGATGGGTGGCGCTGCTCGTTCCCGGCCTCGTGCTCCTCGTCTACACTCTGTCGCGTTCGGGCTGGGCCGGACTTATCGGAATATTGGCGGTCCTGCTGGTCTTCAGCCGCCAGCGGATAGCGCTCGTCGGTGGGCTTGCTATCGGTGCCGCCTTCCTTTTCCTGATCGGGTTCCAGGCCGGGTGGCTGCCCGAGCCGGTCGAAGAACGGGTCGAGATGACTCTTGGAAGATACGAGCGGTACCCGGGCATGCCTCAGCCCGCACGTTTTATGGGCATCGATCTCGACCTCTCGGCGTCCGAACGGTACTGGTCTTACCACGAATCCCTGGGGACCTGGTGGGAGCGGTCGGTCACCCACGGGATCCCACTGCTCACCGGCTCGGGCGTACTGGGCGGGAGCCCGTTCGTCGACGGGCAATACGTGCGAGTGCTTGCCGAAACAGGGCTTCTCGGCCTGTTCGCGTTCATTGCCCTGCTGGCGGCAATATGGCGACACGTGTGGCGTTCGTATCACGAGCTGACTATCCCGTGGTATCGCGGACTGGCGATCGGATACCTGGCCGGGTTCGCCGGGCTGATGATCCATGCCCTTGCCGCCAACACGTTCATCATCGTCCGGATCATGGAGCCGTTCTTCATCTTCACCGGTATCGTCATGCTGCTGCCCCACATGGAGCGCCTGGAACGGGGCGAACCGGGCGCCGAGGAGGAGGCACCGTATGAATGGGTCTGACCGAGTGCAGCGGGATGTTCCCCCCCGCCGCGTGACCGCCGGTCTGGTCTGGGTGCTGGCTGTGTGCGGGGCGTATGTGGTCGCCTACTCGGCGGCACTGGTCGGGCTTGCCCGCGCTTCGGCCGACCGGCTCCCTCTCGTCCGACGTCTCCTCGAATTACTCCGTCTGGTAAGCTGATGGTTGCCATCCTCTCCGCCCTGTGCCTCGTCCTGCTCGGGACGGCTCTGGGCCGGCGGCTCCTTCGCCTGGCCCGGTTCCGGATCGAGTCGGCGGCACTACGTCTGTCTTTCGCCGCCGGCCTGGGGCTGGGCGTGGTGTCGCTGGCGGTGATGGCCATCGGCCTGTACGGCCGGCTGGGCAGTTCGTCGGTCCACATCGGCTTTCTTGTTGTCGCCGCCCTGCTCGTGCCAGATCTCATTATGATGACGTTCGGGGCGGTCAGATCGGTCCGGTCCGCCTGGCCGCTGAGCTTCGGTTGGTTCGAGTGGTTCCTGGTCACGGCCATCGCCTTGTCGGTCCTCAGCGGTCTTATTTCGTCGATCGCACCTCCGACATCCTGGGACGCCACGGTAACCCACCTCAAGGTGCCCCACGAATACCTGGAGACCGGTCGGATCGTCCGGCTCGACGACCTTCACAGCAACGGCCCGATGAACGGGGTGATGCTATTCATCCCGGCGATGATGCTCGGTGGCGACACGGCCCCGGCCGTTCTACACCTTTCCCTTCTGGTGCTTGCGGGCGTCGCACTCTATGGATTCGCTCGGCAGCACGTCGGCCGGACGGGTTCTCTGCTTACCGCTGCCATCTATTTCCTGATGCCGATCGGAGCCATACTCGGGTCCGAGGCCCTGGTCGATTTTCACCTGGTTTTTTACCTCCTGCTGGCGGTTGTGGGGCTGGTACACGGCTGGCAGGAAGACCGGACGGGTTGGTCGATTCTGGGCGCGGTCTGCCTGGGCATCGCACTGGGGTCCAAGTACAACGCCCTGTACGCCCTTTTGCCGCTGTGTGTCGGCCTGGGCGTTCGGACATGGCAGGGTGTCGGCCATCGGCAGCGACTGTTGACCGAGGGCGCGGGCGTGCTGCTCCTGGCAATCGTCATCGGGTGTCCCTGGTATGTGCGCAACGTGGTCCTGACCGGCAACCCTTTCTATCCCATCTTCGCCCGGTCGATCCCGACCCGCCACCTGAGCGCAGGGCTGACCGGTGAGAGCCCGGTCTGGCGGCCGCCGCGGTCCTATCCCTGGGATGCGCTTAACGTGCTGCTCTATCCGGTCAACCACACGCTTGGGTTCAGTTGGGGGGTTGCCGAGGGGCCCCGACCGGATGGAGCCCAGAACTCGCCCGGCCCGCTATATCTCGCCCTCGTCCCGCTCCTGCTCATTATGCGCCCGGTCCCCGGCTGGGCCCTGGTCGCCGTGGGCGTGGCCGCGCTCGCGTTCGGACAGACCGTCTCTACGTTCCCGATGTTCCGCCACCTGATGCCGTTCATCGTCCCGTGTGCGGCCGTGTCGGGCCGGGCCTTCGAATGGCTGGACGGCCGCAGGTGGGTCCGCATCACCGCTCGCTGCACGGTCGTCATCGTCCTGCTCCTCCAGATGGTCCCGTTTGTCGGGCGCACTGCGACTCGATCCGGGGTGGTCTTCGGGGCGGAGAGCCGTGCAGAGTACCTCCGGCGGACCGATGACGTCTATCCGATGGCCGAGTTCGCGGCCACACGGCTCGGCCCGGAGGCGAAGCTGTTCTACGTCGGCGAACGCATCTACCATTTCAGGGCGCTGGGACTGAACGCCACGATGGGGATGCCCATCCGCCAGGGCCGCGTCGACTTCCCCGCCATATCCAGCCCCGCCCAACTGCACGACCGGCTCCGCCGGCTGGGTTATACCCACGTGGCGGTGAACAATGAGATCCTCAGCCGCCAATTCCCGCCCGCGCTCGACCTGATCGGGCCGCTGGTCGAACTCGACAAGCTGGTCGAGATTGAGCAGATCAAGGAACTCGTGCTATACGAGATCGCTCCCCTCGACTGACCCGACCAGCCCGCTGCAAACTCACCCCTGAAGCTCAACGGTCGGCGCTTCGTCCCCCCCGAAGCCGACCCAGGAACTCGCTTGCCAAGCCGCGGACATCGTCGTACTCCTCCAGCCGGAGCGCCGATGTGGTCAGCGCATAGAATGCCGCCCCGAACAGCGTCAGAATGGCCAGGCGCACGCCGACGGCCCACGGCGGACCCGGAACCGGTCCGGCGGTCAGCGTCCACACCAGAGCACAGGCGGCGCCCATCGCCCCGGCCGCACCGAACATCTTGAACAAGGCCGGGCGAAACCCCGAAGGCGGCGCCCCGACAGACCGGCGGACCAGGGTGCCCAGAACAAGCAGCGTCCCCCACCACGATACCGCTGTCGAAAACGCCACCCCAACCACACCCCAGCCGAGCCACACGGCGAGGACCACGTTTAAGCCGACGTTCAGCGCCAGGGTTAGAAGCTCGACGCCCACGTACCAGGAATGGCGGTTGAGCGCGAACAGGGCACGGCCGAGTATGGGACGGGCGCCCGCAGCGGCCAGGCCCAGCGAGAACGCAATCAGACAGGCGGCGACGACCGCCGTATGCTGCGGCTCGAACCTGCCCCGCTGATAGGCGACCCGGATGAGCGGATGGGCCACGACCATCAGCCCGAACATCGCCGGCAGGGTAAAATACATCGCCCGACGCAGCGCCGTCGTAATGTGCCCGACCAGCGCCCCCCGGTCACCCTCGGCCGCCGCCTCGCACATCCGGGGGAAAACCGCCGTGCCCACCGAAATACAGAACAGAGCAATGGGCACGCTGTAGATCGTCCAGGCCAGGCGAAGCATGCTCAACTGGCCTTCGCCGAAGAACCGGCGGGCGAAGATACTGTCGATTAGAGGCGCCTGGGCGAAGAAGCCCGCAATCCCCAACGGCACCAGGCGGCTCCCCGCCCGCCGAACGACCTTGTGGCCCAGGGTCAGCGGGCGGCGGAACCGACCGCCGCCGAGCAGATAAGACACCAGCAGGAATATCGCGGTCACAACGGCAGCCGCCAGGGCCGCGACCCCCGCACCGACCACCTCCATCGCCGATGCCAGCCCAATCACCACGGCAAGGAAAACCACCCGAACGATCAGCGAGGCGGCGACCGTGGGCCCGAACTGCTTCCGGCTCTCGTGCAGGATGCGGAGCACATTGCCGACGGCGAGGAAGGGCAGCACGCCGAAGACCAGCCGGGCGACGAACGCCTGACCGGGCGTCACCTCGAAGCCATACAGCCGGAGCACCAATGGGGCGACCACGATGAGGCACCCGGCGGCCGCCGCCGTCATGCCGGCGGCCAACAGCAACGCAGTCGAGCCGAGCCGCTCGGCCAGCACCTCACCGCCCGTCCGGGTCACACCCGCCAGTGCCGGCATCAGCACCGCAACCAGGGCGGAGAGCATCAGGGCGTTGGTCATCCCCTCGAGCACGACGGATGCGGCGTAGAACGGATCGAGCGCGTCGGGGCCAAACCGACCGTACAGATAGATGCTCCGGACGACATCCAGCCCGTAGTAGATGACGGTTGTGGAGACGAGCAGCGCCGTGGGATGGGCGGTCCGGGCTTTCTTCATCCGCTGCTCCGCAGCCCTCGATACCGTTCGATGACAGTAGCGACCTGTACGCCGCTCGATTGGCGGTACGGATCAGCCCGCAGCCAGTTCGCGGCCGAGCTCGGCGGCGCGTACCACCTCGGGATGATCGCCTCCGACGGTGCTGACGTGGGAGCAGGACGGGATTGCGAGCTTGCCGACAGTTGGAATGTCGAAGTAGTAGGCCATCCTGGCTTCCATCCAATCGAGCACATAATTATACATGTTCGGATCGCCTGCCCCGTAGGTTATCCCGGCCACGAACCGGGTGTCGGCGTGCGGCCAATAGTTGGCGAGGG
>PUPC01000080.1 GCA_003553185.1 Planctomycetota bacterium
TCGAACATCCCCGACCGCGACGCGAACAGCATCAGCAGTTCGCCGTAATGCCGTTCCCACCGGGTCCTCTCCTCCTCCGCGCTGCGGACCATTTGCTGGTTGGGAATCTCGGCCTGGGCCTCCCATCTGTCGAGTGTCCCAATCGCCCTCTGGCTCTCACGCTCCAGGGAGACAATCCTCTCGTCCATCCCCCTGGCAACCATCAGATAGCCGGCCGTAAGCGCAATCACGACCACCAGCAGGCCGATCCAGAAGAGATTGTTCTTGATGAATGCCATCAGCGGGCGCCTCCCATCTCCGGACCCTCGACTCGGTATGTGCAGGGAACCATAAACTCAATCCCCTCGTCACCCATCCCCGGTGAATCATACTCGACTGCTTCCAGGTCCTCGTCGGCATCGAACGCGCCGGAGACCGCCTGGCGCACACGAGTGAAATCGCCCGGACCGGTGCCGGGAGCTATCCCCCGGACGGTAAAGCGAACGCTGTGTCCGTCCCGGTCCGGCATGGGTTCGGCATGAATCCTCGACACCATTATATCGATGCCAACGGCATCCGAATCGTCAAGACGTTCGATCACCCGGTTGAGTACGTTCTGGGCCTGTGGGATCGCCCGGAACCCGTGGCTTAGATCGAGCGGCTGATCGAGCCGACGGCGAGCATCCTCGGCCTCTCGCCTTGCCCCGTCAAACTCGTCCGAGATGGACTGGAATTGCTCGTCAATTTGAACGACCTGTTCCTGACTGGCGATCTGCTCCTGCAACAGCTGCCTCTCCACTTGGCGCGAATAGAGGTTGGCCCCGAAGATCAGGGCAAGACAGGCGATCCCGGCTGCAGCATATGGCTTTTTGCTGCTGAGGGTCCGCTGGCGGATGAGATCCCGGGGCATCAGATTGACGCTGACCCGACCACGGCCAACTCCGTCAAGAGCCAACCCGATGGCCGGCCCCAGCGACGGCAGCATGTTCCGCAGCTGGGTGCCGTCAACGTCGGGGGCGAGGGTGACTCGCTCGAGTGTGTCGGCGGGAATCTCGTTGCAGTCGAGCTGCTGGATGAAATACTCCCGTACGCCGGGCAGGCGGAACGTGTTGCCGAGGAGAAGCGCGTCCTCGATCCGCACGTTGTGGATCTGCGATTTGAAGAATCCGATCGTCCGCTGTATCTGGCCCACCAGTTCGTTGAGCGTCGGCTGGGCGAGCTTGAACAGGCGGGCGGCCTGGGCCTTGTCCCGGGATTCACGCTTCAGGCGCTCCGCCTCCTGGGGATCGATCTTCAGCCGCTCGGCCAGTGCCCGCGTGATCCCGTTGCCCGACACGGTAATATTTCGCACACGGAAGTTCTGGGGGTCACAGATCAGCATGTCGGTGCTGCCCGCGCCGATGTCGATGATGATGGTGCCCCGGGCGATGTCCCGATCGAACGTCAGATAATTGTATAGAGCGAGCGGGACGGGGAGTATGGCGGCGGGCTCGAGCTTGCACAAGCGGAGGTTGGCGAGGAGCGAATAGATGAACTGCGACCGGAGTGAAAAGATGGCTACCTCGGTCTCCTCGCCCGGGGCCGTCTCCTCGCGGACCCGCTGATAATCCCACACGACTTCCTCGATGGGGAACGGGATCTGCTGGCGTGCCTCGTAGCGGACCACCTCGGGGATGCGCTTCTCGTCCACGGGCGGGAGGGGGATAAATCGGCTGAAGGCCGGCTCGGGGATGGAGACGACGAGCGGCGTCTTGCCGAAGTTGTTACGGGCGGCCAGTGTGGTCACCGCCTCGCGAAGCTGATACCCCTTATCGCCGGTATCGTCAGTCGCGGGCTTTCGCTCGACCATGTCGAACGCGACAATTTCGGCGCCGATGCGGGTACGGCGCATCTTCACCGCCTTGACCGTACTCTCCCCGATATCCAAGCCCCAAGCCGCGCGTGCTGTTAACATGCAAACAGACCCACCTAAAACAGGGAGGAATTATTATAACCCGACAGACAAAGAACCGGAACCAAGAACGATCAAACCAGCTTGCAATTCTTTGTAATAAGCTCCCCCATTATAGACAGGGCAGAATGCCAGTCAAGGAAATTAATCCAAGAGTCCCAACTGATCTCGAAATCATCCTCCCGTCCGCGCGACTTTCCCTTGCAAGCCCCCTCCGCCCAACCGTATAATCCCATCAACTCGCAACAGAAAGGACCGGAATCATGCGCATTGGAATCTGCGGACTGGGAATGATGGGCCGATCCCATCTGACAAACGCGCTTAAAATCGACGGGCTCGAGGTCGCGGGACTCTGCGACATCGACCCGGCGAAGTTCGACCTGTCCCGCATCGTCCGGGGCAACCTCCCGCTCGAACAGGTCGAGTCCTCGCTGGGGGACGTCCCCCGTTACGAACAGTACGAACAGATGCTGGACGAGGTCGAACTCGACGCCATGATCGTGACCACCCCCAGCGACCTGCATCCTTCGATGGCAATCGCCGCGCTGGAGGCCGGGCTGCACGTATTCACCGAAAAACCGATCGCCGTGACCGTCGACGCCGCCGAGCGGGTGCACCGGGCGGCCGAGGCATCGGGCAAAGTGCTGGTCGTCGGGCATGTGGTCCGGTTCATGCCCGCCTACCAGAAACTGGGCGAATGGGTCCGGAACCAGACTTGGGGGCCGGTGGTTTCCGCCGAGTTCAGCCGGTCGTGCGGACTGCCCGGCTGGAGCGCGCGCGGCTGGTTCACCGACCCCGCCAGGAGCGGCGGGATGCCCGTCGACCTCCACATCCACGACGCCGACTTCATCCTCCACACGTTCGGCCCGCCCCCGACCCTCCGCAGCGTCCGGTCA
>PUPC01000002.1 GCA_003553185.1 Planctomycetota bacterium
ACCTTCATTGAAAAGGGAAAACAGGCGGGCACATCCCATCGAAGGATACCCGCCAAACATCAGTTTAGAACAAGTGTTTAGGGTGGTCAAGACAAAAACAGCCATCTGCTGCCAGACCCCGTCGGCACAAGTTCGTTCATTATTCTTAGTGTGGGATCGGCACTCTTTGGTAACATGTATTTTCGCGCGGGCCGTTTTATCGGCTCTGTCATCAGGATGAACGTGCGAAAAGCCCAGTCGGCCGCGGGCAGGGGCGAGCCGTCAGGTTGAACTCTGTGTCGGGCAGATGGTATACTCCCGACATTGGTTTCGGGATGGTTCACGGGCATTAGGTCTTTTGCGGAGATATCGGGTGGCGGGTTTGAGGAGAGCCAGTTGGCTGGATCGTCTATCCCCCATCCAGCTTCTCGCCCTGTCGTTCCTGACCGCCATCGGTATCGGTTCAGGCCTGTTGCTGCTTCCGATGTCGACAACCAGCCCGATCAGTGTGATCGACGCACTGTTTACGGCCACCTCGGCGGTGTGTGTGACCGGGCTGATCGTGGTCGATACCGGGACGCGGTTCACTCCGTTCGGGCAGGGCGTGATACTGGCGCTCATCCAGTTCGGTGGGCTGGGGATTATGATCACGTCCAGCTTTCTTCTCCTGGTCTTTCGTCGGCGGACCTCGCTTCGGGACCTGATCATGCTCCGCGAGGAGTACACGGTGTCGGGTTCGGTCACGCCCGGCAAGCTGGTTCTGGCTATTGTCACTTTCACTTTCATCGCCCAGGCGATCGGGGCTGTGGTCCTGGCTCGGCGGTTTGCCGAAGTGCCGGAGCTGGTACATAACCCGGTCTGGTGCGGGATATTCCACTCCATTTCGGCGTTCTGCAATGCCGGGTTTTCCCTGTTTGAAACGAGTTTCATCGCCTATCGGGGGGATCTGACGGTTAATCTGACCATACCGCCGCTCATCATTCTGGGCGGGATCGGTTTCCCGGCGGCCATCGGGCTGTTCGACACACTGCGGGCGCGTGTTCGAGGCCGGCGGCGGGCAATGAGTCTTCACGTGAAGATCGTGTTCATGGCGACGTGTATGCTTCTGTTGCTGGGGACGGCGGCCTATCTCATCCTGGAGTCCGGCAGCGATCAACTCGTGGGGGCCAACTCCTCCGAGCGGCTGTCGGTCGCCTGGTTCCAGTCGGTCACCACCCGGACTGCCGGGTTCAACACCCTCGACTTCGCCGAGGCGGCCGAGCCGACTCTCCTGGTCACCATCATCCTCATGGTAATCGGCGGGTCGCCCGGTTCGACGGCCGGCGGGATCAAGACCACTACGTTTGTCATCATCCTTCTCGTGGTTTTCTCCTGGCTTCGCGGTCGGAGGAGGGTGGAGGCGGGCAAGCGGACCATTCCTGATTCGGTGGTGATGAAGGCACTCGTGATTGCGCTGTTGGCGGTCGGGCTGATTCTCGCTGCGACTCTGGTCATCCTGCTGACCGACGGGGTGCGGCTCCAAACCGAACTCGAAGCGTCCGGCGCCCGGTACGGCAGTTTCATCAGTTTGCTGTTCCATGTCGTATCGGCGTTCGGCACGGTCGGGCTGAGTATGCTGGACACCGCGTTGACGGGCGCCTTGACTTGGGTCGGCAAACTGGTCATCATAATTGTTATGTACTGTGGGCGGTTGGGCCCGCTCGCTCTCGCCCAGATGGTCCTGACGGCCGACCGGGCGACCAATTACCGATATCCCGAAGAAAATCTTCTGGTCGGGTGAACAAGGGAGACAATCGTGAGGCAGTTTGCCGTGCTCGGGTTGGGGCAGTTTGGTTCGGCAGTGACCGAGAGCTTGGTTCGGGAAGGATGCGAAGTCCTCGTCATCGACTCCGATCCGGACCAGGTCAGCGAGATTAAGGATCGAGTGACCCTGGCGGTCGAGGCCGAGGCGACCGACCGCCGCACCATGCTCGAGTTTCTGAGCAGCGGGATCGACTGCGTCATCATCAGCTTGGGACCGCAGATCGCGGCCTCTATCCTTGCCACCCTGTATGCGAAGGAAGCAGGCATTGAGGAGATCGTCGTGAAGGCGAACACGGCCGACCACGCAAGAGTCCTCGAACTCGTGGGGGCCACCCAGGTGGTCACCCCGTCCGAAACCGAGGCGCGGCGAGTGGTCACCAGCTTGATAAGACGAAATGTCGTCGATTACCTGCCGCTGGCCGAGGGGTTCAGCGTCTCGGAGATAAAAGCGCCCAGGCGGTTCGCGGGGAAAACGCTGCGGCAGCTCGATCTCCGGCGGAAACGGCGAATCGACGTGATCGCAGTACGACACGCGCCCCGACAGGGCGAGGAAGAGGGCGAGCTGGAGATTATCCCCTCCCCGGACCGCGAAATCGAGCAGGGGGACGGGCTGCTGGTCATCGGGCGAGACGACGACATCGCGAAGATCAAAGAGTGACACCATGAATATCCTACCGGCCATCGATCTCAAGCAAGACGGCAGCGGCCACACGCGGTGCGTCCGGCTCCTGCAGGGGAAGGCCGATACTGCCACCTCGTTTTCGGACGACCCGCCGGGCGTCGCTCGACGATGGGCCGAGTGTGGCGCTCGGTGGCTGCACGTCGTGGACCTCGACGGGGCATTCTCAGGAAAGCCGGTAAATACCGAGGCGATCAGGGCCATACGAGCCGCCGTCGATTTCGATATCGAGGTGGGCGGAGGCATTCGCGACGACGAGTCGGCCGCCGTGCTGCTCGATGAGGTCGGGGTGACCCGTGTTGTGGTCGGCACCCGCGGCCTGCGCGAGCCGGACTGGCTGGCCGATCTGTGCGAGCGATATCCCGGCCGGATCGTCGCCGGGCTGGACGCTCGGGACGGGACCGTGGCCGTCGAGGGCTGGACCCGCGACGCGGGCGTCGATGTCCTGGAGGCGGCTGAACGCATTGCCGAGTGCCGGCCCGCCGCCATCGTGTTCACCGACATCGCCACCGACGGGATGCTATCGGGCCCGAACATCGAGGCGACCAGGCGGCTGGCCGAGCATGTTGACGTGCCCGTCATCGCATCCGGGGGCATATCGACGCTGGAAGACATCCGACGCGTGGCCAAGCTGCCGGTCGAAGGGCTCATCATCGGGAAGGCACTCTACTCGGGCGCAGTCGATATGCGGGAGGCGCTGAGCATCGCTTCGGAGGCCTGAATGCGAGTTCAATGCGACAACTGCGAGACCGCCTGGGAGATCAAGAAGGCCCCGGTCAACGGCCATCTGAAATGTCCCAGTTGCGGAGATCTCATCAGGCCGGTCGCCGGCCAACCATCGACTTCATCGCCCCGACCCAAATCCCCGAAGCAGTTGCGAAAGAAATCCCGTTTGCCCCGCCGCAGTCGTCGCCGTCGCCGTAAACCGGGCCGTTCTGCATCGGTCATTGTTCTTGTCTTGCTTCTGGTCGTGTCGGGCGGGACCGCCTGGTATTTCTATCGACAGAGCCGTGTCCAGGTCGATGGCGGTCGGGCGCTCGGCCTGCTGCCTGACTCCACAGTGGCCGTCGCCTCCATCGATCGGTTTGACCAGTTGAGCCGCGACCTTATGCGCTTGCAGGAGGCCGATCAGTCGCGCGTCGAGGATGCTCTCGAATTCTATCGCGACCGAACCGTCCGTTGGTTGTACGACACGCTGGACCTTGCACCGCCGGACGCCGACCGCGCCGTGAACAACATCGTCCACGTCGGGTTCGGACTGGTGCCGGTGGACGGGGAACCGGCCGCCTCGGTCATCCTGCTCACGCTGGACGCGAGGGCGGCAACCGCAACCTTTGTGAGTGAAGCGGCCGAGGGACCGCGACGGCTGGGAAGAAAGGGGCAGGTGTACAGCGCCGTCTTCGAGCAGGTGGTCGCACTGTGTCACCGGCGTGAACCGCTCGAACAGATGGCGAACAGCTTTGCAGAGGAAGGGGCCGGTTCGCTGGACCGGAGCGAGTGGTTCCAGGCAGCGCGCTCCGAGCATTCCGAGAAGAGCCGGGCCTGGTTCTATGCGACGGGCGATGCCGTGCCCGCTCTCGTCGGGGCCGCCGGCGGCGGAGGGGCGGCACTGATCCCATCCTGGCAGCACGCTACGGGAAGGATCGAGCTGGCTCGTTCGAGCGCTCTGCTGCATGTTCGAGCGTCCATCGGAGGGGCCAGCGAGTACTACACGCAGGTCCGTTTGGCACCGCGCGAACTGCGGACGCTCGAATACGCTCCGGCCGACGCCGGCGGTGCACTCGCGCTTTCGCTGGGCGAGCCGATGCAGACCTACCGCCGGGCCCTGGCCGCGGTGAGCGAACGGGCGAGGGAGACCGGCATCAACCCGCGGGTCATGGTCCGCCAGTTCGAGCACGATCACGAAGGGGTCTACCTGGAGCGGGATGTCATCTCGGAACTGGCCGGGGAGATCGGGCTGATCCTGCCCGCTTCGGGCAACCCGACGGGCGGGGTACTGTTGCTCTCGGTGAACAGCCCACGACGGGCCGAGGAGAAACTCCGGTATATCTCCGAGAAAGTACTGGAGGCCGAGCCCCGGACGACAGTGCGTGATGGCAGGCCGGTGCTTGTGCTGCCCACGCCGGAGCCGATTCACTGCGCCTTTGTCGACGATATGCTGGTGATGAGCTTGCGAGCACAGTCGGTCGTGGACGTTCGAGCCGCCCGAAAGTCGGGCGATACCCTGGCTTCTGACCGACGGTTCGCAACGTTGACCGACGGACTGCCGGATCGACTTACCGGGCTTCTCTACCTCATCGAGCCGGAGGCGGCTCGTTCGGCACGCAGTGGAGCCGAGCCGTGGACAGCCGCCCTGGGCTTTGCGATGGAGGAGCCCCGTATCATTCTGGCTGCGACGCTGCCGACCCCGGGCCAGGCAATTCTCGCACACTCCACCGCGATGCGGCGGCGTCCGGTGCCCGATATTAAAGCGGACGACCCGGACCCCGAGCCGGACCCGACCCCGGAGGAAGAAGAGAGGCCCAGCCGCATCCCACATCATGATCCCGTACACCTGGAACAACTGGCCCGTCTATGCCGCGATTTCCTCGACGAGCACAATCGGTATCCCCGCTCGTTCGCCGAATTGATCGAGGAGGGTTATCTGGCGGAAGACCGATTGGACTGGCTGGTCCAGCCGGGCGACACCAACCCGCGCGGAAAAGTCGGCGACCAATATCCCACCAGCTATCGGACCGCGTTCCGCGTTGCCCAACCGCGGGCGTTCGGACCGGAGACACCGGGCGAACTGCCGATGATCTGGCAGATCGTCAGTGACCGGGCCGGGAAGCGACTGATCGCACGGTTCGACGGGGAGATCGAACTCCGGAGAACCGAGCGGGGCGAACTGGCCAGAACACTGCGCACCGCCATCCGGGAGATGCGGGAACAGGGCGAGATGCTAAATGACGAAGAGGAAGCAGAACAGGAAGAAGTGCCGGAAGAAGAAGGAGAGCCGGAAGAGGCCGAGGAGGTTGAGTGGCCGGAAGATGATGGCCGTTTCCAGGACGGCCCTTAAAATGGTCCTGACGAACAAAAAAGCCCCGTGTCTTCCTCATTGACGAAAGATTCCATACCCAGCACGTTTCGAGCAGGAGCCGACCCGACTCATGAATGAACGCACCCGCAAGCTCGCAGAAATGGACAAGGCGCACCTCTGGCACCCGTTCACACAGATGCGAGACTGGCAGGTGGAGGACCCTCTCATCATCGAGCGAGGGGAGGGCACCACCCTCTACGACACGGACGGGAATGCGTACATCGACGGCGTGTCGTCGCTGTGGTGTAACGTCCACGGCCATCGCCGGCCCGAGATAGACCGGGCGATCCACGACCAACTCGACAGGGTGGCACACTCGACGATGCTCGGGCTGAGCGCTCCGCCGGCCGTCGAACTCGCCGAGCGATTGACCGAGCTCGCACCGGACGGCCTGGACAAGGTGTTCTATTCCGACAGCGGCTCGACTGCGATGGAGATCGCCCTCAAGATCGCCTTCCAGTACTGGCAGCAGGCGACGGGCGAGCCCCGCCCGACGTTTATCGCACTCGATCAGGCCTACCACGGCGATACGATAGGAGCGGTGAGCTTGGGCGGAATCACTCTGTTCCATGAGACCTATCGCCCGCTGCTGTTCGACGCCGTGCGAGCACCGTGCCCGCATCCCTACCGGTCGAAGTACGGTCCTGATCCGGACCGGACGATGCGCGGCTGCCTGGACGCGATGGACGCGCTGCTGGGCGAACACGCAGGACGAGTGGCCGCGGTCGTCGTCGAGCCGCTGGTCCAGGGGGCGGCCGGCATCTTCGTGCATCCGCCCGGCTACCTGCGCGGAGTGCGCGAACTGTGCGACCGGCACGACACGCTCCTCATCTGCGACGAGGTCGCCGTGGGCTTCGGGCGGACCGGCCGGATGTTCGCCTGCGAACACGAGTCGGTTGCCCCCGACATCATGGCGGTGGGGAAGGGGCTGACCGGCGGGTACCTGCCGCTGGCCGCGACGCTGACCACCGATGCGATCTACAACGCCTTCCTCGGTGAATACGACGAGTTCAAGACGTTCTTTCACGGCCACACATACACAGGGAACGCGCTCGCCTGCTCGGCGGCGCTCGCATCGCTCCACATTTTTGAAAAAGACAAAACTCTGGAGCGGATTCAGCCGAGAATAGAACAACTGGCCCGGCGCCTCGGGCAGTTCGCAGAGCTCGAACACGCCGGGGATATCCGCCAGTGCGGGTTGATCGCGGCCGTCGAACTGGTACGCGATGCCGGCACGAAAGAGGACTACAGGCCCGGCGAAAAGGTCGGCATCCGAGTGACACAGGCCGCCCGGAAGCGCGGGCTGATCACCAGGCCGCTGGGCAACGTCATCGTCATCATGCCGCCGCTGGCTATCGGCGAGGACGACCTCGACCGGATGCTCGACATCCTGTACGATGCGATCCGCGAGGTCACCGAGTCGGGCTGACGTATCTGGAAGCCGGGACGCGCCGCAGTATGCGGAGTGAGCGCCGGCTCGATTCTACTGTCGGGAGTGAGAGTATGGAAAAGTCGTCGCGGGACATTCAGCCGGCGAGTGTGGCCCGGTCGGTCCGTCTGCGGCGACCGCTTGTTCGGCTGGCGACGGTGTTCCTTCTCGTGTGCTGCGTGCTGGCGGTTGCTCCGCCAGCTCGGCCAGCCCCGGAGCCGGGGGAGCCGGCGGTGGTCGAAGAGCGCGAGCCCCCCCGGCTGGTCCAATGGCTGGAGGGCTACCGGATCGCACCCTGGCTCATCGTGGTCATCATTGCGATGCTCCCGATCTTCGAATTGCGCGGGGCCATCCCCGTGGCCGTGCTGGCGTTCGAGATGTCGTGGTGGGAGGCCTACGCCCTGTCGGTGGCCGGCAACCTCATCCCCATTATCCCCATCATCCTTCTGATCGGCCCGGTATCAGACTTTCTGATGGCCCGGTCGAAGTTGTGGCGGCGGTTCTTCGAGTGGATATTCGCCCGAACCCGGCGGCGGGGTCAGGACATCGTCGAGAAATACCAGGCGCTGGGGCTGGGCCTGTTCGTGTCGATCCCCCTGCCGGTGACCGGAGCGTGGACCGGCTCGCTGCTCGCGTTCCTGATGCGCATCAAGGCCCGGTGGGCGTTCCCGGCCATACTCGGCGGGGTGATGCTCGCGGGGGTCCTGGTCACGCTGGCCAGCACGGGCGTCCTGGGAGTGTTCCAAATTTTCACCCGCTATTGACGCCTGCCGGACGGGATATCGACGCCGGAAACAGGGCTTCTCGGGGAGCGGGATAGACCCGATCAAACGGCCGGTGCATGTGAATTGAGCCGCCCAGATTGGGCATGGCCGCCGGGTGTTTGCGTTCAGAGGACGATGTCAGCCGAGCTGCTCGTCGAGGGCTTTCTTCAACTGGTCTTCCGACTGCACGCCCACGAACTGTTCGACCTTCTCGCCGTCCTTGAAGATGATGATGGTGGGGATGCTCATTACCCCGAATTTCGCGGCCGTTTCGTTGTTGTCGTCCACGTTGAGCTTGCAGACCTCCGCCTTGTCGGCGTATTCGTCGGCCAACGAGTCGATGATCGGCCCCTGCATCTTGCACGGCCCGCACCAGGGCGCCCAGAAATCCACGAGGGCCAAGCCCTTACCGATCGCTTCGTCAAACGTATCATCCGTCAGTTCTCTGGCCATACGCTTTCTTACTCCTATATAAAGTACCAGTCGAGCGAAGCATTGCCCGAATTATATCGGCCCGACGAGCGGTTGCAAGTTCGGTGTTCGGGCGACGGTTCATGTTGTTCCTTCCTGCCCGCTTTGCTATAATGTCGCCCATCTGTCCGATGGTCCTTTTTGGAGACGATAATTCGCATGTCCGACGAAGCATCCAGCCCCCAGATTCGCGATATCCGCATCGAAGAAGACCTCAAGAACTCATACCTTCGCTACGCCATGAGCACGCTCATCTCGCGTGCGCTGCCGCGTGCCGAGGACGGGCTGAAGCCGTCCCAGCGTCGCATTCTGGTGGCGATGCACGACCTCGACCTCGGGCCGCGGTCCAAGCACCGCAAATGCGCCAAGATCGTGGGCGACACCTGCGGCAATTATCATCCCCACGGCGACCAGGCGGTCTATGGAACGCTGGTGCGGATGGCCCAGGACTTCAGTTGTCGGTACCCCCTGGTAAACGGGCAGGGGAACTTCGGGTCGATCGACGGCGACCCGCCGGCCGCCCCGCGTTACACCGAGGCCCGGATGGACTACCCTGCGATGGAGATGCTGACGGACATCGAGAAGGACACCGTCGATTTCGTCCAGAACTACGAGGAGACCCGGACCGAACCGACGGTGCTCCCTGCCAGGTTCCCGAACCTGCTCTGCAACGGGTCATCGGGTATTGCCGTCGGCATGTCGACGAGCATCCCCCCCCATAATCTGTGCGAGGTCGTCGATGCACTGATCGCGCTCATCGATAACCCCGGCATTGATCTGGATGGGGTGATGGAGCACATCCAGGGCCCCGACTTCCCCACGGGCGCGACCATCTGCGGTCGGAAGGCAATCCGAAACGCATACCGAAGCGGGCGCGGCCGGGTCCAGGTGCGGGCTAAGGCCTTCGTCGAGTCCGAAGGCAAAAACCGCGAAAACATCGTGATCACCGAGATCCCGTACCAGGTGACCCGCACAAGCATCAAGGAGAAGATCGCACAGGCCGTCGACAGCGAGCGGGTAAAAGGCGTATCCGACATCCGTGACGAGAGCGACCGGACCGGACAGCGGCTGGTCGTCCAACTCAAGCGGGGAGAGGACGGGAACGTCGTCCTCAACCAACTCTACAAGCACACCCCGCTGCAGTCCACGGTCAGCATTCTGCTCATCGCACTGTACGAGGGACGGCCGCAGACGCTCGGCCTGCTCGACCTGCTCCGCGCCTATCGCGACCACCGGATCAACATCATCCGGCGGCGGACGGAATACCTGCTGAAGAAGGCCGAGGCCCGGGCGCACATCCTCGAAGGCCTGAAGATCGCCCTGGCACACATCGACGAGGTCGTCGAACTGATAAAGACTTCCCCGGACGTGGACTCGGCCCGACAGGGCCTGATGGACCAGTTCAAACTGACCCGCACCCAGGCCCAGGCCATCCTCGATATGCGGCTCCAGCGGCTGACCAATCTGGAGAAACAGAAAATCCAGGATGAATACCGCCGGCTCATCGAGCAGATCAACGAGTACAACCTCATCCTCGAATCGGACCGGCGGGTGCTGGACATCATCAAGGACGAACTGCTCCAGCTCAAGGAGCGGTACGGGGATGAACGGCGGACCGAGATCACCGAGGCCGTCGGCGAGTTCGACCTCGAGGACCTGATCGTCGAGGAGAACGTGCTGGTGACCATCAGCCACGAGGGGTACATCAAGCGGATGCCGTTGGCCGGCTATCGGACGCAGGCACGCGGGGGGGTCGGCATCATTGGCGCGAAGACCAAGGAAGGCGACTTCGTCGAATCCATTTTCACCGCATCCACTCACGACTATATCCTGTTCTTCACCACCGAGGGCAAGGTGCACTGGCTCAAGGTCTATGACATCCCCATGCTGGGGAGGACATCACGCGGCCGGTCCATCGTCAACCTGCTTCAGGTCCCCCAATCCGCCGGCATCACCTCGATGATTCCCGTGCGAGAGTTCGACGACAGGAACCTGATGATGGCGACCGAGCAGGGGATCGCCAAAAAGACCGAACTGAGCGCGTACAGCAGGCCCCAGCGCGGAGGCATCATCGCCATCCGCCTGGACGAAGGCGACCGGCTCATCGGGGTGCGGATGACCGGTGGTAAGGACGATGTCATGCTCTGCACCCGGGACGGCCGCGCGATCCGGTTCCGCGAGTCCGAAGTCCGGGCGATGGGCCGGGCCACCCGTGGGGTCAAGGGCATCACCCTCGAAGACGACGACGCCGTGGTGGGACTGATCCGCATCCCCGAGGGGGAAGAGGACAAAGTGACCCTGCTGTCGGCCTGTGAGCACGGGTACGGCAAGCGGACGCCGTTCAGCGAGTATCCCACACATGGCCGGGGAGGGAAAGGCGTCATTAACATAAAGACCACCGAGCGGAACGGCCGCGTCGTCGCCGTACGGGCGGTGGCAGACGAGGATGAGATCATGTTGATGACCTCGGGAGGGATGATGGTCCGGACGCGGGTGTCCGACGTGAGCATCATCAGCCGCAATACCCAGGGGGTCAAGCTGATCGCTCCAAAGCCCGACCAGACCCTGGTGGCGGCCGCACGGCTTCCGGCCGAATCTGCCGAGGAAGAATCGGAAGAGTCCTGAGTTGAGCCATTGTCCTCGTTAAATGTACAGAGCCAGACGGACAGGTCTCCCCCTCGTCCTCAGAGAGCCGTCAACTATGTGGCCGCCGCCCTGGCCGACATGTTGATCGGCACGTCCGCACTGGGGCTCACTCTGCTGGGAGCGGTCGAGGATTCTCCGTTCAACGTTCCCGATTTCAACTTCCGGTTCGCCATGCTGCTCGCTGTGGGCGGGCTGGGCACGGCATTCGGCTCGATCTACCTCTCCCGTCTGTCCGACCACTTCGGGCGCCGGCCCCTCATCCTCATCGGTCTTTTCGGCCTCACAGCGAGTTGCCTCCTGTTTGCCGCGTCCACCCGCTGGTGGCACCTGTTCGCCATCACGGTGGTTCGTTCAGGGTTTATGGGGATGTTCTGGCCCGGCCTGGAAGCACGAATCACAGATGGATTCGAGGGGGCCGAGATGACCCGCCGGCTCGGCTGGTTCGGCATCAGTTTCTCGCTCGGCCTGTTGCTCGGCTATCCGATCAGCGGACTGCTCCACGATTCCTCGCCCCGCACGCCATTCTACCTGGGCGCGGGGATCGGGGCGTTTCTGCTCACCCTGCTCTATGTCGTCTTCCGCCGAGACGGCTCCCACGACGGCCATGTGCTGGACGATCCGGAAAGCGCGGCCAACCACGCCGAAGCCCTTCCCCCGCGGCCCATTCGGCGGGCGTTCCTGCTCTCCGCCTGGATCGGTAACGCGCTCGCCTATGCCGGCGCTGGCGTTCTTCGCAACCTGTTCCCGCGCTTCGCCAACCTTCCGGCACCGGACGGGCTGGGCCTCTCCGGGTTCGAGGTGGGCCTGGTCGCCTCGGGGATGGGCGTGGCAATGCTCCTCACGTTTGTCATCTTCGGCGGGTCACACTTCTGGCATTACCGCTACCGATATCTGATCGGCGGACAACTGGCGATGTTGGCCGGGGCGGCGATGTTCGCTGTCGTCTCCTCGATCCCGTTGCTGTTCGCAGGAGCATTGACCTTTGGAGTGGGGGCGGGGATCATCTACATATCGAGCATCTACTACTCGCTCGCGGGGCAGGCGAAGCGAGCCGGCCAGAGCGGCCTGCACGAGGGCATCTTGTGCTTCGGATGGTGCGGCGGGATGCTGATCGTCGCGCTCATATCGCTGCACGTCACGGCTGCACGCACTCCTTTCTGGACCTGTGCGGCGATCCTGGCGGCCGGTGCCCTGGTGCAGACGACGATCTATACCACAGCCCTGAAACGTGCAGGAGAGGTCGATGGATATCCGGACCCTGGAAGCGAACTTGCGTGACGTCCGCCGACGGATGGCCGACGCCTGCGAACGCGCCGACCGCTCCCCCGACGAGGTGCGGCTCGTCGCCGTCACAAAGACCGTCGATTCGGAAGTCGCACGGGCGCTCATTGAACTGGGAGTCCGAGATGTCGGCGAGAACCGCGTACAGGAGGCACAGCAGAAGTACGAGGAATTGAGCGGCCTCGACATTGCCTGGCACATGATCGGTCACCTGCAGCGGAACAAGGTCAAGTATGTGTTTCGCGTCTTCGAGATGATCCATTCGGTGGACAGCACCCGCCTCGCTCGCGCCATCAGCAAACGGGCCGAATTCGAGGGCCGGGAGATGCCCGCGCTGGTCCAGGTGAACACCAGCGGCGAAGAGAGCAAATACGGGCTGCCGGCCGAGTCGGCGGTCGAAGCAATCCGCGTTATGGCCGAATTGCCGCACTTCCGGATTCGCGGGCTGATGACCATGGCACCGTTCGTCGACGACGCCGAGACCGTCAGACCGGTCTTCGTTCGCCTGCGCGAACTGGCGGACGAGGTCGCCGGACTCGAGCTGGAGGGCGTCGAGATGGAGCATTTGTCGATGGGGATGACCCAAGACTTCGAGGTCGCGATAGAGGAGGGCGCCACTCTGGTGCGCGTTGGCAGCGCCCTGTTCCGGGGGGTGACCGATTAGCACGACCCGGCGGCGGAGATTCATCCCCTCATCGTTCTGGTAAATGGAAAAGGACCGATGATAGATTGCGACTGGTCGTTCCCATATCCTTCGCAACGGATGCCCGTGCTGGCCGAAAACGTGGTGGCCACATCCCAGCCGCTGGCCGC
>PUPC01000387.1 GCA_003553185.1 Planctomycetota bacterium
ATCCGGTCCGGATCATCCCCGACGACGAACAGCGGGTCCGGGCGATGGAGTGTGTGCGGATGGAACTCGGCGAGCCCGACGACAGCGGCCGCAGGCGGCCGCATCCCATCGACGGGTCCGAATTCACCATCGAGGTCGATGTAGTGGTCATCGCCATCGGGAACAAGGCCAACCCCCTTCTGCCCGCCACCACCGACGGGCTTGAGATCAACGATTGGGGCTACATCGTCACCGATCCGGAGACCGGGGCCACCAGTCTGCCCGGTGTCTATGCGGGCGGTGACATCGTGACCGGCGGAGCCACCGTGATACTCGCCATGGGAGCCGGGCTCCGCGCCGCCCGGGCGATGCACGAGGAGATGATGGCCCGGGACAAAGAAATGGAAGGGGCGTCGACAGGGCAAGAAGAACGGCGGTGAGGCACGTATTTTTATGTAACAGTGCGAACCCCCAGCCCCAGCCGTCGTTGAATAATAACAGGTCGGACCGCCGGAGCGGCCATTCACTCCGGCAAGCTCTTTGATAACTCCCGAACAGAAAGGGCCTGCCGGAAACGCCTGCATCCGGTGTTCCTGTCACGCCAATCAAAAAACAACCGGCAAAATAGCTTGCGGCGAGCGTTCAGGGCGCTATAATCTATCAAGTCAAACTGTTCGGGGTAACTGGAGGACCAGAGAGATGAAAGCGGATAAGTTGCTCAAGGCGGCTCTCGTGCTGTTGCTGATGGGCCTTTGCGTGACTCTTACGTCCTGGATCGGCAGCGAGTTTACACAGGCCCGCGCCCAGGGCGGTGGCGGCGGTGAAGCCGGCGAATGGATTATGGTCGCCTCGACGATCCGGGAAGGCCAGGGGCTCATCTACGTCATCAACACCCGGCGCGAAGTCCTGCTGGTGTATGCGTATCATCGCGGCCGGCGGGCCCGAGACGACCGGCGGTTCACCGGCCACCTCGAGATTCTGGCGGGCCGGCACATGCGGTGGGACGTGATGTACACGCAGCAGCGACCGTTCCCGACAGACTCCCGTTTGTACGACGATTTCCCGACGCCTGAAGAAATGCGGCGAGCATTCGAAGATATTACCCGCGACTGATATCTGTCGGGCTGGGACAAAAAGCTCTTTTGTGAGGTGAAAAACAATGGGTGGCAACTTTCTGAGCTTTGACGAAGCACTGGCCGAACTACAGATGGCGACGCACGAGTTGCGCTCGATGGTGGCACAGGGCGAAATCCGTGCGTTCCGCGAGGACGACGCACTGAAGTTCCGCAGGACCGACGTGCTGGACCTCAAACAAAGCCGAGACGTAGAGCCGGGCGACCTGTCTGTAGATGAGGGCGCGCCCACCCAGTTTGCCGGGGAGGAAGACGGCGAGCTGCTATCCTCCGACGAAGACGACGAAACGGGAGAGACCGAACTCCTGACCGGCATCGGCGAGACAGAAACCGACGACTTCCTCGGGCTGGGCGACGACGAGGAATCGGAAGAAACAATGGGCGATACCGCCGAGACGGTGGTCCCCACCATCGACATCTCGGACGAGGACTCCATCGACGACACTGCCCAGACCATCGTACCCACGTTCTCCGGCGATGAAGACCTCCTTGAGGAGACCCAGGAGGCCGAACCACCGCCGCTACTCGCCGACGATGATGAAGCCACCGAGATGGCCACCCAGGAAATCGATTCCGACGACATGGTCTCCTCGGCAACCGAATCCGTCGAGGCCATCGGTGAAGAGGAAGCAGCCCCGCTCCGGTTTCAGGACGCCACGGTGGACGCAGCGACCGATGAAGAAAGCGAAGTGAGCTCCGCGCCGGCCGGCTCCCGGCTCGCCCGCGCCCGCCGGGCAGGTCCGGCCACATCACCGGTCTTCTTCGTGCTGACACTGCTGACCTTCGTCATCCTGCTCTTTGCGGCCCCACTGTTCTACGGTCTGGCGCAGGACCGGGTGCCTCCGGTCGAACCGTACCCGAGTATCGTCGAGTTCCTGGAACAGCGCACCGTAAACTGAGCGCCTTCTTACGGCTTGGATTCATTTTCGAATACTGCGGGAGCCGATATGTTGCGCCCTGCCCTCGTACTCGTTCTTGCCCTCACCCTGACCGCGGGATGCGCCGGCACAGCGAGCCGGGAACGACGCCAGCCGCCGGTTGATCCCCGAGTCGAAACGCTCCGGGAGCAACTGGAAGAGACCCGTAAGACGGCCCTCGAGACGCTGGAACGGCTCAGGACGACCCGCGAGGAGAAACAGAAACTGGCCGAGGCACTGCTGGCCGCCCAGAAAGAGCAGGCCGAAGCACTGGAGTCCATGGCCGAACTGAGGACGGAGAAGTTCGCCGCCGAGGCGAAACTGGCGGATCTCCGGCGGGAATACAGCCGGCTCGAAGCCGAAATGGCCGAACGCGACGAGCACGCCGCCGAACCCGGAGACGCCGACCGCCCCATCGAGATGACCGTCTCATTCGCGATGGGGGGAATCGAGATCGACGAGGAGCAAAAAGAAGCTATCGAACGACTGGGCCGAAAACTCGCCGATGAAGAAGGGATCGTGTACGTCGACGGACACAGCGATAACACGCCCATCACAAGCGAGCAGGCGAAGGAACGGTACGGCGACAATCTGGGCCTGTCGATGGCCCGATCATCAGCCGTGGCTCGCATCCTGACCGAGGCCGGCGGGTTGCCCGCCGGTCGGCTTGTGGTCCGTGGATTCGGCGATGCTCAGCCCGTCGCTTCCAACGAGACGGCGGAGGGCCGGGCCGAGAACAGGCGCGTCGAGATACGGCACGCCGAAGCCACCGATGTTCCGGACGCCGAAA
>PUPC01000398.1 GCA_003553185.1 Planctomycetota bacterium
CAGAACGACCGCCGCGCACAACCCCAGCAGCAATAGATTCTTCATCATCCTCTCCTCCTGCTCGTGGCCCAGCCGGGCCGGCCCGGGCGTCCTGTTTTCTGATGCCCCGTCCGGCCTCGGGGGCGGGGGTCAGTACGAGACCTCTCCGATCGTGATGTTCCTGGTCGCGGCCTGTCGGTCCAGCACCGCGTTGACCTGGTGCTCGAACGACCGCTCGACATCGATCTTCTGCTCGTCGATCCGCTCGCGTATGTACTGGCTGCGCTGGGCGGAGAGTTCCCTGATTTGCGCCTGGATATCGGCCCGTGTTTTCGCCGCGTTCTCGACGTGCGCCCTGCGTTCGTCCGGGGTCATCTCGCGGAGCGCGTCGGGCAGTTCTTCGTCCTTGAGCTCCTCGAGTTCGACCGCACCGCTGACCACGGCGTGGACGAGTTCGTTGTGGCCCCTGAAGTTGAGTCGTCCGCCGGCCGATGCGTTGAAGGCGGCCCGTTGTGCCTGGGACGACGGGGTGGTGGTTTCGTAGAGTTCGCCGGACCGGGCGATCCGGTCATAGCCGCTGTCTCGGGCCTCGGCGGTGCCGTAGTAGATGCGTGTGCCGTCGAGCTGCGCCCCCAGTTCGGCGAGCCGCAGGTCGAAGGGAGTCGATTCGAGGATGGCGCTGCCGGCCTGCTCGACGCGGAAGTACTGCCCTTCGGCGAGCCGGGCGATGTCTTTCCAGTACGGGGTGGTCTGGGGGATATTACCGCACTGGATGGTGTTGATGATGATGCCCTTCTCGACGGCCAGTTTGCACGTTTCCGGGTACTTGACATCGTCCGGGTAGTTCATGTGTGGCGGGGCGTCCCCGATCAGGAAGATGACGCGGTAGGTCCAGGCATCGGTGCTCCAGTTGATTTTGGTGACCGCCTCGTGGAGCGCCTGGTTGACGCTCTCGGGCATGTCGCCCCCGCCCTCGGCCCGGAACGACATCAGTTCCTGATAGACGGCGTCGAGGTCTTCGCTCAGGTCGGTGACGCGGGTGATGTACACGTCGCCGCGGTCGCGAAAGGCGACGAGGCCGATCCGGATATCGGGGGTGGGGGTGGACGTGGCGAGCATGTTGGCGATGGCCCACGTCTTCTCCTTGGCCGCCTGGATCAGGCCGCCCATGCTGCCCGTGGTGTCGATACAGAAGACGACCTCGATCGCGGGCGGACTCTCCTCGGTATATTGCCATTGGGCGGAAGCGGGAAGGGCAGACACAACAAGCAGCACCGCCGACATCAGAGCCATCCGAACGTGTTTCATCGCTCGACTCCTTCTCTCTGGCCGGTCCTTATCTTTTTAGACGCAAAACCGGGCAAAAGGTTCAATAAAAATTCAATTTATCTCCAGAAATAATGCCACGAGCTTTCGACCGGCTCCGGCCTGATGCAATTCGACTTCATCGCACCGCCTCCTCTACAAGGTGAACGGGGCATGTCAGGTTGATGCCGCGCCGTCCACGGTCCATTCTTGTTGTCGCCCGCCGCCAGCCGGCGGACGGCGCCCTGCAGCCGATCTCGACCCGCGTGTCCCTCATCTCAATCCTTTCGATATGTCCGTATCCTTCGCCATAATAATACACCACAAACAAGCCCCGGTGTGTAACAAGTTCGTAACAAGCGCTGTCGGTCACGAATTCCGGTGGACAAGACCGCTTTTGCGAGTTAATATCGAAGACAAGGATACCGGCGGTGAGGCGTGAACGCCCCGGTCACGGGGCGGATGGCCATCGGCTCGGATCGACCGCCGCCGTTTGTGAGACCGGAGCCAGGATAAGAGGAGGGATGAGCATGCCGAAGCAAGTGATTATGACCGACCGCGCGCCCCAGCCGATCGGGCCGTACAATCAGGCGGTGGCGACCGACGATTTCGTGTTCACCGCCGGGCAGCTCGGCCTGGACCCGGCGACCAACGAGCTGGTCAGCGACGACGTCGCCGAGCAGACCACGCAGGCGCTACACAACCTCCGGGAAGTCCTGCTCAAGGCGGGATGCGTGCCGGAGAACGCGGTGAAAACGACCGTGTTCCTCGCCGACATGGACGAGTTCGAGGCGATGAACGAGGCGTACAAGGGCTATTTCGGGCGTGAGGCGCCGGCACGGAGCGTCGTCGAGGTCGCACGGCTGCCGCTCGACGCCCGCGTCGAGGTCGAGTGCATCGCCCACAAGTAAGCGCCCGGGCGAGGCCGTACCGGCCCCGACGCATCGACAGCAAGCACCGGGGACGGTGCTGGGGGAGAGCGTTCGGTCGTGTTGATCCGGCCGGCCGGAATCTCGCCGGAAGCCCACGGTTCCCTGTTGTTCGGCCCGGGTCGAGTCTTACTCCCAGGGCGGGTGTTCGGGCAGCAGCTTGTCGAACTCGGCCATAAGCGAGTCCTGGTAGTCGCCCGCGTAGTTCCCGTCGAAGAACCGGTCGATGGCCTCGTCGTGGAACCGGGCCCACGATTCCTCCTCGTGCCCCGGGTTGATCGGGAAGAAGAGGGCGTTGTTGGCCCGTGCCGCCCGGAGGTCGCCGGGCGAGTCGCCCATCATCAGAATCCGGTCGGGGGGATATTTCCCGCCGGCGGCGAGATCGAGGTGCTCGCTCTTCTTGCCCCGCTCCTGGCCGGCGATCACCCGCACATATTTCGCCACGTCGTGCTCCTTCCACTCCCGCTCCAGCGCCTCGTTCGGGGTGGCACTCACCACGATGCAGTCGGCCCGGTCGTTCAGCTTGACCAGACTCTCGCGGACGCCGGGGAACGGGGGCACGCCGGTGACGATGTTCTCGACGGTCGCGTTGATGGTATG
>PUPC01000235.1 GCA_003553185.1 Planctomycetota bacterium
CCGTCGGACTCGCCAATTCCGGCGTATCTGGTCAGGCGTATATTCAGCGGTTCTGTTCGGCCAGTTCGGCCGCGATGGCCGCCGCCCGCTCTTTGCGCTCGCGGGTCGGGGGATGGGTCTGGAAATAGCGCTCGATGTTTCTGAGGATGTCCTCAAGGGTGTCTTTGGGTTCTGCCGGCTCGTGCTCGATCCCCATCTCCCGCTCAAATTCCATCATTCTATCGAAAAGCCCCAAGGCCTTTTCCGCATCGTGGCCCGCCTTTGAAATGACGCGAACAGCGTACTCGTCCGCTTCGAATTCTCTCGCGGCGCTGTAGCCGATCGACAGATTATGGTAAAGCACCTGGGCCACCGCGGCCGCAGCTTCACCCGCCAAATTTCTCGCCGCCGCAGAGTAGGTGATGAGCTCCGCAGAGTGACGGAGATCGACGTGACCGATCTCATGACCCAGAAGGAGCGCCAGTTCCGAGTCGTTCGTACAGCGCTCCAGAGCCCCCCGGGTCACGAAGATGTATCCGCCGGCGAGAGCGAATGCATTGAATGAATCGTCGTCGATAATAGCGATGTGATAATTGACAGCACGGCGGGCACGATGTTCGAGGAGCGGGGCGGCGAGCTGCCGCATTTTGTCGTTCACCCTGGGATCGTCAAGAAGCGGAATGTCTTCCTTTACATGCTCGAAAAGCTCGCGGCCGATCTCCATCTCCTGTTCATCGGACAGCTTGAACACCTCCTGCCCGATCTCGTCAACCGTCCTGGCGACGTCCGTGGCGATATCGGTCAGCACAGAAAATGGCGATTCCGGCCGGTCATCGGCCGATTCTCGCTCCCGCCTCTCCCGCTCCGACGGGACATCATCTTTCCAGACGGGTGCCTCGTCCTCCTGCTCGATATCCGACACCGGCTCGTCATCCCGGCGTCGTGGGGACGTTTCGAGGATCTCGTGGATATCCTGAAGGATATCCCTTGCTGCATCTCTCCCCTCTTCAATGGTTGCGACGGCCGCATCTCTTGCCCCCGCCGATTCGATGGTCTCCCGCGTCCTGGCCCCTTCGCGTTGAACCACCCAGATCGCGCTCGCGAATAGGACGACGAGAAGGGCTGCTGCGAACAGATACTTGTGCTTGCTCATCGGCCTTCCTCCCGAGAGTGGTCCCGTCTCTCGCCGGTGGGATACAATATCACACCGGCCACTTGCTTTGTGATTATAACGCAGGTCCGAAAGAAAACAACTCTTCTTTTCCAAAAGTAAGGACGCCCCGTTCGGTGGTACGTAGATCGTGCGGCAAATCCAAAACCGAAAGAGTTGATATCGGATTTGCAAGGTCTCGGACAAATCTATCGGTGCCCCCAAGGGGTGCGGTTAATCATCAGGGTTGAATTGAAAAAACTATTTGACGATTCCGGCGCCGGGCGTCATAATGCACGGTGGCTGGCCTGACCGCCTGTGCGGGGCAACATCGGGGGAACGCTCTGAAGCGCGGGGCCGCCGGCAGGTGAGTGAGCGCACACTCGTGGAGTGGTCCGATGGCGATCAAAGGGCGGTGTCCCAGTTGCCGGGCGCTGGTGAAGATAAGCGATCCGGAGACCGGGGGAATAGTGAGGTGTTCGTCCTGCGGGACGAAGCTGAAGCTGAAGGACGTCACCACGGCGATGAACAAGCCGGGGACTGATTCGCCGCCGACCGGCCGGCAACAAACTCTCGGCGAGGCCGAGCCGGCCCCGCAGCCCGTCATCGGCGGATACCGGATCGTCGAGAAGCTGGGCAGCGGCGGGATGGGCACGGTTTACAAGGCGGCCCAACTGTCGCTCGGTCGCACGGTCGCCCTGAAGGTGCTGCCCCGGAAACTCTCTCGCGATCCTCAGTTCGTCGCGCGTTTCCAGCGCGAGGCCGAGGTGATGGCCTCGCTGCATCATCCGAACATCGTCACTATTTACGACCGGGGCCGTGACGGTGACCGGCTCTATTTCGCCATGGAGTACGTCGAGGGCCGGTCACTGCGCTCCGCCCTGCGCCTGTCGGGCGGGTGGCTCGACCCCGCCCGGGCGTTCGATATCGCCGGGCAGGTGGCCCGCGGCCTGGCCTACGCCCACGACCGGGGTGTGACCCACCGCGACATCAAACCGGAGAACATTCTGCTCGCATCGGACGGGACGCCGAAGATCGCGGACTTCGGGATCGCCGCCGCAGCCGCCAAGACGGACGGGCAGGCGTTGACGATGACCAGTTCGTCGATGGGCACGGCGGTGTACGCCGCCCCGGAGCAGCACCGCGACGCGAAGCGGGTGGACGGTCGGGCGGACATCTTCTCCTTCGGCGTCGTCCTGTACGAAATGCTGACCGGCAACCTCCCCATCGGGTCTTACAAGCCGGCGACATCGGTCAAACCGAATCTCCCGCCGGAGTTGGACGCGGTGATAGACCGGGCGATTGCGTCCGACCGGGATGACCGCTATCCGACGTTCGAGGCGCTGCTCGACGAACTCCCCGACGCGACCGCAGTGACGGGAGCGGGCGAAGAGGATGCTCGCCGGACGGCCGGTACGGGGACGAAGCGAGGCCGGGCTTCGGCCCGACGAGTCCGTAACTTGGTCGCCAGTCTTCCCCGTTGGACCGTTCCACTGGCAGCCGCGGGCCTGGTCGCGCTCGCTGTCCTGGTCGGCTTCGCCATCTACGGGGGCTCGGACTACGAGGCACTCGTTGCCGAGGGGCGAGAGCACCTCGGAGCGGGACGCTATGCGGAGGCGGTGGACGCGTTCGAGCGGGCTGAACGGGCGGAGAGAACGGCAGAAGTCGAGGACCTGCTCCGCCG
>PUPC01000215.1 GCA_003553185.1 Planctomycetota bacterium
CGTGGTTGTATTGGACGAGCAGGAACGGCTCCTCGTCGTTGCGGCCCAGTATCTTGAACTGAAGCTGTCCGCTGGTGTTGAAGCTCATATGTTCCGATGAAGGACAGCGGGCGAAATCGGCGGCCAGGTAATCGAATGCGGCCGAAACTTCGAACAGGCCCACCATCCGCTCCTCAGACATCTGGGTCAAGCTGGTGGCGGCGCTGAACATGACGTACATCCCTCGGACGAGAACTACGCTGAGGGCCACAGCGAGAATCAGTTCGAGGAATGTGAACCCCCGTCGTCTCCGGAAAATGGCTCCCGTCAGTGATAAGCAGGCGTATCTCATTGCAGCATATCCCCCGACACAATCGTGGTAAAGCAACCGACCGCCGGACGATTGCCCTCGGGCGGGAGGGAACTGTCGTAGTTATGATAGACGATGATGTCGACCCGATAAGCTCCGGACAGCCCGTGCACCTGGCTTACGATCGCCAGGTAGCCGTAGTTCCTGGCGGCGCCCGTGCCCAGGACGTATCCTCCGGAGGGCGGGCCGCTGCCGGTCCCGTAGAAACCAGCGGGCACGGTCGCCCACACGTTGTTTCCAGCCCGGGCACCGATGAGGCGGAACTGGTCGCCATGCACGACGCCGTCGGCGGGAAAGTCGGCGACTCCGCTGCCCGTCGATGCGAAGCGCGGGCCTCCGGTCTGGCTTTGTCTGTCCAGCCGATACAGCTTCCACTGCGCCCGTCCGCTCGTTATCAACATGAGGGCCAGGTTGTCGGCACCGGGGCCGTCCCTCGCTTGAATGTTTATGTCCCTGCTTCCGGGCGCCTCGGCCACTTCCATCTCGTCGACGCCGAGGTTGCCCGCGGGAAAGGTGTTGGAGACCCATCCGTAAATACCGTCCACCCCCCTTGCCGCCGAGCCGTCCCAGCCGAGCACGTCGCCGCTCGTGTTTTCACTGCTGTACGGCCGGACTCTCTGGTGGAGGTTGGGCTCGCAGCGGACGGCGGCCAGTCCGATCTGGGCGGTCATCGCCCCGATGATGTCCTCGCTGCTCTGTCTGCTCAGGTGGACGCCGACGGGGAACAGGCCCATGATCCCGACCATCCCGATGAGCAGGACAAAGATGGTGATCAGGAGTTCGAGCATGGTCACGCCGGCTCTTGATGTTGCGTGCATGCTTTTCATGGTATTTGCCCCCTAATCGAAGACGATCCCCTGGTAATCGGCCGGGGTAAAGAACTCCTCGTGTTCCCAGTTCCGGATGTCGTTCGGTTCGGTGCCCGGCAGGCGTGGGTGGCCTCCGTCTTCTACTCTGCTGGGCCAGGTCCGCATGTTGGGGCCGGTCGAGTACATCTGGAACGATCTGGGGTTGTAGAAATCGTTCATGCCGGGGGTTCGTTCGACGCCCGGGCCGATCTCGTATCCGGGATCGGGCGCGTCGTACCGATACCATACTCGGTAGGAGAAGGGTTGGCCCCAGGCGTCGTCGAGGTCCGAACGGCCCTCGAACCAATGGTCGCCCGCCCGGCTCCATCCGCCCCACTGTCGCTTGGTAAGGATTTGTTGGATCGCCTGGATGTTCCCGTCCGGATAATCTCCGAAATCCCGCCTGTATTCATCGAGTGCCACTCGATACTGGTGCATTGTGGCCTCGGTCTGGACCCGTTGTGCCCTGTCCTGGATGTTTGGGATCATCAGGGCGGCGAAGATGCCCAGAATGGCCATAATCGACATCACCATCAACAGTTCGATAATGGTGAAACCCCGAGCCGATCGAGGGCAAGTCCGTCTCGGAAACGCGCTCATTTCAATTCCACCCCCTCGTACCGGCCTGTGGTGGTGCCCCCGTAAATGGTGATGTCGTCGGAGGTGTCGTACTCGCCGTCGGGGCCGGCAAAGAACAGATCAAACGTGCCCAGGCGATATCTCGGCTGCCCGAACTGGTTGGTGTGGCCGTCCGTGGCGCCCACGGGATTATAGATGCCCCGCTTGCCGAACGGGCCTTTCAGCTCGGGGATTTTGTCTTCATCGCCGTCCATCAGGTCGCTGTGGTGGAACTCGTAATGGATGGGGGCGGCCCTCCGTCCGGAGCCGCTCGACGTAGTATCCTGAAAAACCGGATGCGTCCAGCGGTAGCCCGTCGGGACATTGTTCGGATCATACGAGATGTCCGCTCCGCTCAGGTAATAGACCAGGCACTCGGCGCTCAGATCGAGGTTTCCGTGGATGTTGGTCGATCGGTTCGGCGGATAGACGCCATGCATCTGGTTATACTCGTCGAGGGCGGTGGAGATTCCCTGGATCAGAGACTCGCCCTTGGCGATGTTGACCTGCCTTCTCACGGCGCTCAGCGTCGGCATCAGCAAACTCATCAGTATGGCGATCACCGCCATTGCCACAAGCAGCTCGACCAAGGTAAACGCGGAATGCCGTTTGTTTCTCGTACCCGTCAGCATCGGTATCTCCTTTCGGCACGTCTTTCTGCCATCATTAATCGCCCATCTGGGTCATCAGGGTGATAAGCGGGAGGAACAGCGAAATGACGATGAACCCGACGGCACAGCCCATCCCTACGATGAGCAGCGGCTCGATCAGACTCATCAGGCCGCTCACCAGGTTGTCCACGTCATCGTCATACTGGTCTGCCACCTTGAGCAGCATCTTATCGAGTTCACCGGTCTCTTCGCCCACGTCGATCATGTTAGTGACCAGCGGGTCACACACCTTGCTGGCGGCGAGGGGAGCCGCCATGCTCTCGCCCTCGCGAATGCTGTCGTGCACTTTGCTGATGGCGTTTGATACCACGGCGTTCCC
>PUPC01000106.1 GCA_003553185.1 Planctomycetota bacterium
GACCGACGACGAGTTCGTCGAGATGCTGCGGGCCTGGTTCGGCCAGGCGGCGCGGGTTCTCGTGCCCGGCGGCTCGTTCTACATCTGGGGCGGCTACGCGAACCTGGGCAACTACCCGCCGCGGCTCAAAGAGGCGGGCCTGTACTTCGCCCAGGGCATTGTGTGGGACAAAGAGCATCCGGTCCTCACGCGGAAGGATTACATGGGCGCGTTCGAGATCTGTTTCTACGGCTGGAAGGAGGGCGCCGGGCACAACTTCTACGGGCCGAACAACGCGACGGATCTTTGGCACGTGAAGAAGGTCCCGCCCCAGAAGATGGTGCATCTGACCGAGAAGCCGGTCGAGCTGGCGGTCCGGGCGATGCAGTACTCGTCGCGGAAGGGCCAGAACGTGCTCGACTTGTTCGGCGGGTCCGGCTCGACACTGATCGGTGCCGAGCAGACGGGCCGACGTGAGTTCCTGATGGAAATGGACCCGCTCTACTGCGACGTGATCGTCCAGCGGTACGAGCAGTTCACCGGCCAGAAGGCGGAACGGGAGGCGGCGGAATGCGCATAGAGCGGTGGCAAACAGGTTGCCGGAACAGCTATTGCTTATTCCGTAAGCCTCGGCAACAGATCTTCGTTGGCAAGTGCTTCAATATTTTTCTTGGAATCGAGGACGTGCTGAACCATTCCCTGCACGGCGCGCAGCAGCGGATATTTCTCCGGAACCATCCGGTTGCCCCTTACCATCAGGTCCACAATATCGCGGGTTATATTGCGATAGACTTGCCTCAGGCTCACGACTCTCCTACCAGCGACGGTCTTACGATCCTTCCCTGCGGTCACAACGACAGCCCACTGTTCCAATTCAGGTCCGCCAGGGATTTGAAGCCACGGGAAGACCTCCTTGAAGATGTATCTCGCTCCCCTATCGAACTTTTTCTTAAGTGCAGCCTCGCGCTGCTTCCACGAACCTGCGTCGGTGTGGCATTCTACATGGATGCAGTGTCTGGTCGTAGGATGATAGGCGGCAATATCAATTTCGCCACTGTATCCACCCTTCTTCAAGCGGCCCACGCGAATATTGCAGCGCGTAATATAGCCCCGATAGTCCAGCCATTCGAAAACGAGTTGTTCTACAAAAGTCATAATGCTCCTCCTGGGTGGAATTACTGTATCGAGGTGCTGCGGGCACGTCAAGCTATCTTGTGCGAGATTCAAAGGGCCGAAGAGAACCCCGGGCGGGCCGCCCGGGGTTCGGGAGGGGGTGGGCTGCTACTCGGCCAGGGCGAACGTACCGCGCCCGACCTTCTCGAACCGGGACTCGCCGCCCTTCTGCTTGATCTCGCGAGTCATCGCCGCGTAGATCGTCGCCGCCGGCGTCTTGCCCGATGTCTCCCACAGCCCCTGGCCGAGCATCCGCTCGACGATGGCGGTGGCCTTCAGCGGCTCGTTCGCCTCGGCGAGCACCTTGGCGGCCGCGTCCAGCCCGCTCAGCTTGCCGTCGGCACGCCTCTTCTTTCGCCGACGGCGGGCCGATGGTGGCAGGTCCTCCGGGTCCGCCTCGGCCACGATCTCCGCGTCGCCCATATCGACGCAGCCGACCGGATGCTCCTTGATCCGGGCGAGTCCGCCGTTGAGCCGGGCGAGCGCCTGGCCACACCGGCATCGGGCCTTCCGCTCGCTGGCCGGGATGCGGACGGTCCGGCGGCACTTCGGGCACTTCCCCTCGACCGCCTCGCCTTCCTGGCCGCCCGTGTCGCCCCCTGTGGCGTCCTGTTCCGACGCCTCTACCGATGGCTCTACCGATTCAGCCGCATCGTTCCCATCGGTGTCGGGTGCGGCTTGGCCGGCGTCCTGGCCCCCGGCCTTTTCATTGCCGGGCTCGTCCAGCCGCTTCCGCAGCTTGCTGGCGCTCTTGACCCGGACGCTCCGGTTCGTCCTGAGGTTGGTGCCGTCCCAGCCGCCGTACCGACTCTCGCCGGTGATCCGCACCGGAGCCAGTTTGCCGGTGACCTTTACCTGGTACACCCCGCCGATCTCTACGTCTGCCTTCTTCATCTTCGACTCCTTTCGTCCTGCCCTCTCGCCCGGGCCGGGCTGGCGGCCGAGTGCCGCCGGTATACGTCATTCGTCCATCACCTCGTAGGTGCTGTCCCTGACCGTGGCCCGCAGCCGCGTCGCGAACCGGTCGGCGGCGGCCCGATCCCTGAACGGCAGGATGATCACCTGCTGCTCGCAGTTGCCGTCGATCCGCTTGCCCTCCAGTTCGTCGTACTCCTGAACGATCACCAGGTTGTACGTCGTCGGTCCGCCCTCGGGGAGCGTGTCCGTTACCACCTGCGTCGTAAGCATGGCTCTCTCCTTCGCTCATTGCACCGTCAACTGTGTCCAGATGCGCCAGTACTCGTCCTTGCCGCCGAGCATCTCGATGAGCTGGTCGCGGAACCAGGCGACCTGGCCGCCCACCGGCTGCTCGACCGACTCGGTGTAGGGATCGAGCAGCCCGGCGATGGCGGCCACCGCCTCCGGCGACAGGTTGGCCTCGAGTGCGTCGCGCAGGTCCGCCACGCCCCAGCAGCCGGAACACCAGGCGTGGCCGCCCCGCAGCCGCCCGTCGCCCCGTTCGAAGTCTTTGCCGCACACGTCGCACGTGTATGTCATACCGGCCTCCTATCTGACGGTTACCTCGTCCGGCGACAGCTCGATGACCACACGGCCATTCTGGTCGCTGAACCACTCGATGTAGACCACCTCGTCCTCGGCCTTGATGTCGCCCACCATGCCGGCCTGGGTGTCGGCGAACGTCGCCATGTAC
>PUPC01000366.1 GCA_003553185.1 Planctomycetota bacterium
CGAGTTCGGCGAGCGGGGTATGGCCCCGCCGTTCGCCCTCGACGAGGTTGCAGAGGATGCGGAAGAGCTGCCCCGGGTGCAAGCTGCCCGTGGCGAGGTCGTCGTCGGCGTACTGGCTGTCATTGAAGTGGAATCCGCCCAGGTCGCCGCTCCGCAGGAGGAATGCGACGACCTGCTCGACGTTGGTGGTCGGGGCGTGGTGGCCGAGGTCTACGAGCACTCGTGCCCTCGTACCGAGTTGTCGACAGAGTTCGCGGCTCCGGGCATAGTCGGGGATGGCGGTGGCGTACATCCCCGGCTCGAAGTACTTGTACTCGATGAGCAGGGTGTGCTGGTCATCGAGAGCTTCGTAGATGGTGCTGATAGCGGCTTCGAGCCGGTCGGCCTGGTCGTATAAGCTCATCTGTCCGGGCGAGTTTGTGCCGTCGGGCAGCCAGAGAACGAGTGTGTCGGACGCGAGCGTCCGCATGATCTCGATACAGTCGAGGGTGTGCTCGACCGACGCGGCTCGGATTTCGTCGTCCGGGCTGGTGAGGGAGCCGAACCGGAGGCGGTGGTCGAGGGTTCCGCGCGGGGTGAACAGGTTGGCGTTGATCGAGCCGGCGGCCACGCCCGCCCGGTCGAGCCACTCGGCGAGCCGGTCGATGTCGTCCGGTGTCGACCCGTCCCAGGGGAAATGCAGGGCGACGGTCCGGCCCTTGCCGGTCAGTTCGTAGAGCCGGCCGGCGGTTTCGATCCGCTCCTCGACCGTTGCTGGTATGTCCGGGCTGTCGTATGAGGCGAACCGGGTGCCGCCGCGTCCGAAGCCCCAGCTCGGCACCTCGACGGGCAGAGCGCCCACCCGTTCAATCACCCCGTCGATTCGTTCCTGGCCGAACTTCTCGGCCAGCATCTTCAGTTCCTGTGCTCTCCGGTCAGCCATCGGCCACTCCTGTCTGGACCACGCCGCTCCAGCGAGCAACATGCGACATCGACAACGGGCCGGACGCTCGGGCGGGTCGTTTACCTCGGGCCGGCGTCTCGGGTCATTCTCGCTCGCGCTCGACCACCGCTTCGGGCACCGTGATCCTGATATCTTCCGGCCGCAGGTCGCTTTCGCCGATCTGCCTTCGAGCATCCTCCACGGCTTGGGCCATTTCCCTCGCCATCTGGGCATAGGTCCCGGGCTCGGTGATGTTCTCTGGCACGAAGCTTTCTGCCCGGACGTTCCATTCGCCGTCCACCTCGGTCAACTGGAGCGGGAGGCCAAACCCCGTCTCTGTCACTGTCGCTTCGCCGTCATCGATCTCGATGGTGTGGTCGACGGTTTTCTCGACCAGATTTAGTTTGCGGCCCTCTGCCGCTCGATAATCGGCCCAGGCCTGTTCGCCGTATTCTTCGATGAATTCGTTCCGGAATTGCAATGACGCGGCGATATGTTCTGCAAGAGCAGCGGTGAGTTCGGTGGCGGCCTCCGGGCCGGTGACGTTCGTCATAAACGCCGCACTGTCACCGTCGGCGAGTGCCTGGTACAGATCGTCGATGAGTTCCCGAGTTCTGTCCTCCGGGGCCTCTTCGACTTCGGGCTCCTCTTCTATCGGTATGGGATCGACCTCGACGTCGACCATCTCGTCGGGCGGCAAGGTCGGTTCTTCTCGGCAGCCGACGGCAATGAGTGCAATCGCCGCCAGAACGATAATCGGCCAAGTCCATCGGTTCTTTTGCATCGGTTCCTCCTCCTGTTGTGCTGATGACGTTATATCGTTGATTCCTGGCTGGATGCGGCCAGTTGCTCCCTTGCCAGATCGCGTCCGACTTCGATCGCTTTCGCGTTCAGGTCCCATATCGCCGACTTGGTTTCTCCGAACGCCCTCTGCATCTGCTCGATCAGCGTCCCGATGGGAACGAAGCTTCGCATTTGGTTGTATGCGCCCATCATGATCATGTTGGCACATCGCACGTCCCCGAGGTCAGTGGCGATTCGTGTCGCGGGGAGCTCGAGGATACATTCGGCCGGCGGCGGGTCCGTCAGTTCTATGAGCGACACGTTGACCAGCAGCGCCCCGTCCGGCGACAGCCGCGATTTGAACCGTTCGTAGGATGGCTGGTTCATGACGACGAGTGTGTCGGCCACCTCTACCACGGGCGATGCGATCTCGTCGGACGAGACGATCACGTGGCAATTGGCCGTTCCGCCCCGGACCTCCGCCCCGTAGGAAGGGAAGTAGGTGACGTGCATGCCTTCATCCATCAGGGTCTGGACGGTCAGTTTGCCCAGGAACATCAGGCCCTGTCCGCCAAACCCCGCCATAATTGCTTGTTCCTGCATGTAATTACCCATCTGGCTGTGTACTGGTTGGGCTACCGGGCGTATTCAACGCAGCAGTTACGGCCGGCGGCCTTGGCTTTTGCGAGCGCCTCGAGTGCCGCTTCGACAAGCTCGTCGGGGTTCTCGAAATTGTTGTCGGTAAATGTTGCGATCCCGATGCTCACCGTGACGTTGACGGCCTGATCCTTAATTCGAATGGGGGTCTCGGCGATGACTGTCCGCAGTTTCTCGGCGGCGCCGAGAGCTTGGTCTATCTCGGTCTCCGGCAGCAGAACGGCGAACTGCTCGCCGCTGAACCGGCCGATGAAGTCGCTTCTCCGCAACGAACTGCTCAGCAGGTGTGCGATCTCTTTTAATATCCGATCACAGAAGGAGCGGCCGTGCTTCTCGTTCAGCAGGCGGAACCTGTCGATGTCCAGTATGGCCAGGCCGAGCGATCTTCCGTAGCGTCGTGCCCGTTCGAGTTCACG
>PUPC01000151.1 GCA_003553185.1 Planctomycetota bacterium
AGGTAGTTCATCCGCTCGGCCAACGTCAGCGACTGGAACCACCGTGCCTTGGCCTCGGCCGAGTCGCTCGCCCGGTCGTGAGAAACAAACCCATCCATATCTATATGCTACCACGAAGGTATGGCGGCAACAACAGGTCGGGAGGCCGGGCCGGGCGTCATCGCCCCATCTGGTCCTCGGCGATCTTGACGGCGCGGAGCAGGGCGCGGGCCTTGTTGAGCGTCTCCTGGTACTCGTTCTCGGGCACGCTGTCGGCGACGATCCCGCCGCCCGCCTGCACGTAGGCGTCCTGCCCGACGAGGGCCAGGGTGCGGATGACGATCCCCGTGTTCATATTCCCCCCATAGGTGACGTAGCCGACGGCCCCGCCGTAGGGACCGCGCACGTCCGGCTCAAGCTCGTCGATGATCTCCATCGCCCGAATCTTCGGCGCCCCCGACAGGGTGCCCGCGGGCAGGGCCGACCGCAGGGCGTCGAAGCAGGTCTTCCCCGGCTCGAGCCGGCCGGAGACCTGGGAGGTGATGTGGATGACGTGGCTGAACTTCTCGATGACCATCACCTCGTCCAGGTTGACCGAGTTGTACCGGCAGACCCGGCCGACGTCGTTGCGGCCGAGATCGACCAGCATGATGTGCTCGGCCCGCTCCTTCGGGTCGTTGAGCAGGTCGTCGGCCAGGGCCGCGTCCTCCTCGTCGCTCCCGCCCCGGCGGCGGGTCCCGGCGATGGGGCGGACCACCATCCGGTCGCCGTCCACCTTGACCATCACCTCGGGCGAGGCCCCGATCAGCTCGAGGTCGCCCAGCTTGATGTAGAACATATACGGCGAGGGGTTGATCGCCCGGAGCACCCGGTAGATGTCGAACGGGTCGGCCGTGGTCCGGGCGTGCAGCCGCTGGGAGAGCACGACCTGGAAGATGTCGCCCGCGCGGATGTACTCCCGGCACCGCTCGACCGATTCGAGGAAGGCCGGCTTCTCGAAGTTCGAGTCGAACGGGACCTCCTCGGTGCCCGCGGTCACGATGTCGTCGTGGACCAGCGAGACCGGCCGGTTGAGCTGCTCGACCACCCGGTCGATCTCATCGACGACCGCCTGGTAGGCCACCTCGAGGTCGGTGCCCTCCTCGATGTGAGCGTTCCCGATGACCTTGACCGTGTGGAACACGTGATCGAACACGATGACCGTGTCGAAGAACATAAAACACAGGTCGGGCAGCCCGAGCGACCGCCCGGGCCGGTTGGGAAGGTCCTCGACGTAGCGGACGACGTCGTAGGCGAAGTAGCCGACGGCGCCCCCGGCGAACGAGTGCTCCTGCTCGGGCAGACCGGGCACGCTGACCGGCTCCGACCGGGTGCACAGCCGCTCGAACTCGGCGACCGGATCGTCGCTGGCGTACTCGTCGACCACGTCGCCCCGCCGGTAGGTGACTCGCCCCTCGGAGCAGGAGAACACGCCGGCCGGGCCGAACCCCATCATCGAGTACCGCCCGATTTTCTCGCCCCCGGTCACGCTCTCCAGCAGGAAGCAGTCGTCGCCCCCCCCGAACCGGAGGAACGCCGAGACCGGGGTCAGCGCGTCGCCGAGGAGCTGGCGGAACACGGGCACGATGGTGCCGGGCCGGGCGAGCTGCTTGAACTCGTCGAGGGTGGGCGAATGCATGGCTGGTGGCTCCCAAAAGCGTCCGATTCGCGAGACCGGCTCGGCCCGTCGGCGGCCGCTCTTACATCGCCAGGCCGCCGTCGATGGGCAGCACCTGCCCGGTCACGTAGGAGGCGTCGTCGCCGGCGAGGAAGGCGACGCACTTCGCCACGTCCTCGGCCGTGCCCGCCTTCTCGTCGTCTGCGCCCGGCCGGCTCAGCGGGATGTTCCGGGCGAACGCCTCGCGGGCGGCCTCGTCGAGCGTCTCGGTCATCTCGGTCAGGATGTAGCCGGGCGCGACGGCGTTCACGGTGATCCCCCGCGAGCCGACCTCCTTGGCGACCGCCTTGGTCAGGCCGATGAGGCCCGCCTTCGACGCCGCGTAGTTCGCCTGGCCGGGGTTGCCGAAAATGCCGACGACCGACGAGATGTTGACGATCCGGCCCGCCTTCTGACGCATCATCTGACGGACGACCGCCTTGGTGCACACGAACGCGCCCTTGAGGTTGACCGCGAGCACCGCGTCCCACTCGTCCTCGCTCATCCGCATCAGCAGGTTGTCGCGAGTGATGCCCGCGTTGTTCACCAGGATCGAAAGGTTGCCGAACGCATCGACCACGTCCTTCACCACCGCGGCCACGTCGTCGAGCTTGGTCACGTCGCACCGGCGGGCGATGCACCGAACGCCCTTCGCCTCGATCTCGGCGACCGCGTCGCCGGCCTCGATCACGTCGGCCACGCAGATGTCCGCACCGCGCCCGGCCAGCTCGAGGCAGATCGCCTTCCCGATCCCGCGCGCCCCGCCCGTCACCAGTGCCGCCCTGCCCGTCAGGTCCTTCATAATCGCTCCTTCGTCAATCGACTCAGTCCAACACCAGTTCCGCTTCCAGTTTATCCACGTCGTCGGCGCTCTGCACGTTCTGCGTGGCCACCGACCGGTCGGTCCGTGCCAGCAGGCCCGACAGCACCCGGCCGGGCCCGACCTCGATCGCCCGGCTCATCCCGTCCTTGATCATCCGCTGCATCGAGTTGACCCAGAGCACCGGGCTGGTCAACTGGAGCGCGAGCAGGTCGCGAATCTCGTCCGCCGAGCCGACCGGCCGGGCCGACACGTTGCTGATGACCGGGGTGGTCGGCGTTCG
>PUPC01000288.1 GCA_003553185.1 Planctomycetota bacterium
CGGCCAAGCCGCACCCGACACCGATGGGAACGATGCGGCTGAATCGGTAGAGCCATCGGTAGAGGCGTCGGAACAGGACGCCACAGGGGGCGACACGGGCGGTCAGAAAGGCGAGGCGGTCGAGGGGAAGTGCCCGAAGTGCCGCCGGACGGTGCGTATCCCGGCCAGCGAGCGGAAGGCCCGATGCCGGTGTGGCCAGGCACTCGCCCGGCTCAACGGCGGACTCGCCCGGATCAAGGAGCATCCGGTCGGCTGCGTCGATATGGACGACGCGGTGATCGTGGCCGAGGCGGACCCGGACGACCTGCCACCATCGGCCCACCGTCGGCGCAAGAAGAAGCGGTCCGACGGCAAGCTGAGCGGGCTGGACGCCGCCGCCCAGGTGCTCGCCGAGGCGAACGAGCCGCTGAAGGCCACCGCCATCGTCGAGCGGATGCTCGGCCAGGGGCTGTGGGAGACGTCGGGCAAGACGCCGGCGGCGACGATCTACGCGGCGATGACTCGCGAGATCAAGCAGAAGGGCGGCGAGTCCCGGTTCGAGAAGGTCGGGCGCGGAACGTTCGTCCTGGCCGAGTAGCAGCCCACCCCCTCCCGAACCCCGGGCAGCCCGCCCGGGGTTCTCTTCGGCCTCAGAATCGCTCTTGACAACCCGCCTCGCCGGTGATACGCTGGAAGTACGACAGATATACAGTGGAGGACGCCAGATATGATCAAGAAGCTGACGAGACACGGGAACAGCCTCGCTCTCATCATCGATAAGCCGATCCTCGAGCTGATCCAGGCCGACGAGGACACGCCGTTCGAGATCATCTCTGACGGCAGATCGCTCGTGCTCACCCCGGTTCGCTCGCCAGAGGAAGAGAAGAAGTTCGAGGACGCGCTGGAGATGGTGCACAAGCGTTTCGGACGTGCGATGAAGAAGCTGGCGGAATAGATTATGCCTCGGCTCGACAACGAAAACCTCTTTTCGTCTCGATTGTTGCCGTTGCGTGTGGACAGGCGTTTCCGGAGTCCCGACAATGCCCAGACATTTCTCTTGAGAATATGGGCATAGAGTGATATCATTATGATATCTTGAATGGCTGGCCTGCGTTCGGCCCCCGCGTTCTGGTTCGCAAGCCGGATGGCCGCCCCGGTTGGAGGTACATGAAATGCCCGACGTGCTGATTCGCGGACTGGATGACGGTGCGTTCCAGCGGCTCAAAGAGCGCGCTCGACGGCACGGCCGATCGTTCCAGAAAGAGGCGAAGCTCGCCCTTGAACAGGCCGCAGGAGTCAGCGGTGAAGAGGTCGCCGAGATGTTCGACAAGTGGGGGAACCGGTTCGCCGGCCGCAAGTTCACCAGCAGCGTTGAGATAATCCGCGAGGACCGGGACCGATGAGCCGGGTCGTGGTCGACGCCAGCGTCGTGGCGGCCGCTTTCTTCCAAGAAGAGCATGCTGAACCCGCTGGCCAGTTGCTGGCGTCGGACCGGGAACTCCACGTGCCCGATCTCCTCTACGCCGAGATGGGCAACGTCATCTGGAAGCGCTGCCGTCGCGGCGAGATCAACGCGGACGAAGCGGCACACCTGGCAGCCGACCTGTTGCGTCTTTCGTTTCGGGTCACGCCTTCGAGCGAATTGCTTGACCCGGCGCTGCGGCTGGCCATCGAGACCGGCTGCACGGTGTATGACTGCCTCTATCTGGCTCTTGCGATTACGTGCGAGGCCACGGTTGTCAGCAACGACCTGCGCCTTGTGAACGCCCTTGCCCCCGGCCCCGCAGGCAAGTACATAGTCCCGATTGGGGACGCTCCCTGATCCCGTAAACGTCATCACCATCAGCAGCAGTGTCCTCATTCCGCCGCCTCCCGTTCCGCCTTCTGGCCGGTGAACTGCTCGTACCGCTGGACGATCACGTCGCAGTAGAGCGGATCGAGTTCCATCAGGAACGCACGCCGGCCCGTCTGCTCGGCACCGATCAGCGTCGAGCCGGACCCGCCGAACAGGTCGAGCACGTTCTGGCCCTTCCGCGACGAGTACTGCATCGCTCGGACCGCCAGCTCGACCGGCTTCTCGGTCAGATGCACCATCTTCTGGGGCGGGACCTTCTTCACGTGCCACAGGTCGGTCGCGTTGTTCGGCCCGTAGAAGTTGTGCCCGGCGCCTTCCTTCCAGCCGTAGAAACAAATCTCGAACGCGCCCATGAAATCCTTCCGCGTGAGGACGGGATGCTCTTTGTCCCACACGATCCCCTGGGCGAAGTACAGGCCCGCCTCTTTGAGTCGCGGCGGGTAGTTCCCCAGGTTCGCGTACCCGCCCCAGATGTAGAACGAGCCGCCGGGGACGAGCACCCGCGACGCCTGGCCGAACCACGCCCGCAGCATCTCGACGAACTCGTCGTCGGTCACGAAGTCGCCCTCGAGCGGGCGGTCCTTGGCCCGCATCTTCTTCTTGGCCTTCTTCGGATCGGTCACACCCCGGGCCACGTCGAACCCCTGGTGGTGCATCTGCTTCTTCTTCGCCTCGGCCTCCTTCCAGTCCTCGCCCCACTGCTTGTCGAAGCTGGTGGTGCCCGCCGCGATGGCCGTGCTCGACCGCGGTTCCACGTGCACGTTATAAGGCGGGTCCATATTTACAATGTGAATCGCGTTGTCCGCCAGTAACCGGTCTACACCCTTGGTGCTGCCGCTGTCGCCGCAGAGCAGCCGGTGCTCGCCGAGCAGCCACAGGTCGCCGGGCCGGGTGGTCGCCTCGTCCGGCGGCTCGGGCACGTCGTCGGGGTCGGTCAG
>PUPC01000071.1 GCA_003553185.1 Planctomycetota bacterium
TCCGGCGCGGGCACGATGTCAGGATTTGAGTCCGCTCATCGTGACGCCCCGGACGAAGACGCGCTGGGTGAAGAAGAAGATGATGAGGATGGGGAGCGTCATGAGGGTGGCGGCGGTCATCATCAACGTCCACGGCGTGCCGCCGTGTGCGCCCTGGAACTGGTGCAGGCCGAGTGCGAGGGTGAAGGTCTCGGTCTCTGTGAGGAAGACCAGCGGGGCGAAGAAGTCGTTCCAGACGTAGAGGAAGTGGAAGAGTGCGACGGCGGCGAGTGCCGGCTTGGCCAGGGGCATGACGACCTTCCAGTAGATTCCGAACTCGCTGCACCCGTCGATCCGCGCGGCGTCGGTCAGGTCGTTGGGGATGCCCTTGAAGAACTGGCGGAGTAGGAAGATGCTGAACCCGGTGCCGAAGCAGGCGGGCGCCCAGAGCGGGCGGAGGGTGCCGATCCAGCCCAGTTGGCGGAACAGGCCGTACAGGGGGACGACGAGGACGGCGAACGGGACCATCATCGTGGCCACGGTGAGCACGAAGAAGAAGTCCCGGCCGGGCCATTCCAGCCGGGCGAACGCATAGGCCGCCAGCGAGCTCGATATGACCACGCCGACGGTGCCGAGCAGGCCGACGGTGAGGGTGTTGACCAACTGCTGGAAGAAGGGGGTGCGGAAGAAGGCGCCCGGCGCCCACGCCCCCTCGAACTCCGGGTCCTCGGCGCCGTGTGCGTAGGTCATCGCGTCGGGATAGTTTTCGAGCCGGATATCCTGGGGCATGACTCGGCCCAGGTCGGCGTCTGCGGGCTTGAGGGAGGTGGTGAACATCCAGAAGACGGGGAAGATGAAGACGAGCCCGAGCAGGGTGAGCACGAAGTATCGGCCCACGCCGGCCGGACGCTCGACGGGCAGGGTCGCCCGGGCAAGCTGGGCCAGCCCGGCCGAGAACAGGAACAGAGCGATGAGGAACCGGGGGATGCCCAGGTAGGCCGGCTCGGCTTCGATTCCCGGAACGAACCTGATGCTGAACACCGCCAGTGCCAGTCCCAGCACGATCAGCAGTATGCCTGAAAGTATCCGCTTCATGGCTGCCTCACTCTCCACGGTAATGCACCACTCGCTGCGAGACTTTGAGCACGATGGCCGTGAGCAGGATGACCGCGACCAGGAGCACGGAGGAGAAGGCGCTGGCGTATCCCATCCGCAGGTTCTGGATCGCCTGCCGGTTGATCTCGGTGGCGATAAAGTTGGCCCCGTCCGCGAGCTCCATCGGCCGGTCGGACGCCTGGATGAAGAACGGGATGGTGAACTGGCCGAGCGATACGATGATGCCCATCACCAGGTTGAACAGGATGACGGGCGAGATCATCGGGACGGAGACGTGGAGTACCCGCTGGAAGTAGTTCGCCCCGTCGAGCTGGGCCGATTCATATAGTTCCTCCGGCACATCCTGCAGGCCGGCGAGGTAGATGATCATCTGGTGGCCCGCCCCCCAAATGAGCATCAGCATGATGGTGATCAGGATCATGCTCCGACTGAGCCACGGGAGGGTGGGCAGGCCGACCCAGGCGAGGCCGGTATTGACGACGCCGCCCGCGGCGAATATCCAGAGCAGCAGCGCGGCGACCACCACCTGGGGGACGAGAGCGGGCAGGAAGAATACGGTGCGGTACAGGCCCACCCCGAGGGTCCGCCGCTCGAGCAGGAGCGCGACACACAGCGAGAACACCAGCGACAGGGGCAGGGCGATGAACGAGAACAGGAAGGTGCGGACAATCGCCCGTCTGGCCCACTCGGTCCGGAACAGTTCGGTGTAGTTGTACAGCCCCACCCATTCGGGCGGCGAGAGCACCGAGTAGTCGCAGAAGCTGTAGTACACGGCGGCGATGATCGGGTAGGCGATAAACGCCGAGAACCCGATGATCCACGGCGCGGCGAACAGCAGGCCGTTTTTGCACTCGATCTTCTCGCGCAGGGTCATTGGTCGTCTCCGGCTCCCAGTTCGAGTCCGAGGGCACGCTTCCGTTCGAGTTCGTGGTCGAGCCGCCGCTGCATCTCCGCCTGGAGCTCGTCGAGTGCCCGCTCAGGCGACCGCCTCCGCGTCCAGATGTCGTCGAACGCCCGGGCCCAGGCGTTCAAGTACTCCTGCCAGATGCCGATGGGCGGGGGGCGGTAGCAGCGGGGGCTCTCGGCCAGTTCGGTGAACACGTCGATGTACGGGTTCGGATGGTCCTCGATCCATCCCTCCGAGGTCTCGACCAGCGGCGAGTTCTTGCCGTGCCCGCCGCACAGGATTTCCATCCCCTCGGGGGTGGCGAGGAACTTGATGAACTCGAATGCCTCCTCGGGCCGTCTCGCCCCCTGGGGGATGCCGATCATGTCGGCCTCGCCGATGGTGACCGCGTTGTGGGTCTCGTGCAGGCCGGGCTCCTTGGATGGGAAGGGTGCGACTCCGAACTCGAAGTCGTCGGGAGCGAACATCTCGATGAACTTTGCCATCCACACCCCTTGCCGTACCATGGCAACGCGCCCGTCGAAGAAGGCGTTCCCGCTGGATGCGAACTCGCCGAACGTGCCCTTGAAGGCATCCAGCTCGCGGTAGCCGAGCCCCTCGTAGACCTCGCCGTCGGCGAACCGGCGAACCCATCGCATCGCCTCGAGGTTCTCCGGGCTGTTGGCGGTGATGTTGCCCTCGCCGTCCCAGAGCCGGCCGCCGAACCAGTATCCCCACGAGTACTTCCACCAGCCGGGCTCGGTGGGCAGGAAGCCGACCTGGACGATGTTTCCGTCCTCGTCCACCTTGGTCAGCTTCCGGGCGAACTCTTCGAGCTCCTCCAGGGTCCTCGGCGGCTGGTCAGGGTCCAGGCCGGCCTCGCGGAACATATTCTTGTTCCAGTGGAGCGCCCAGGTGGACGGGGTTGTCGGCAGTGCCCAGACCTTGTCGCGGTAGACTCCGAGCCGGTAATAGGCGTCGATATAGGTGTGGGGGCCGATCCCCGCCTCGTCCATCATGTCGTCGAGCGGGATGAGGGCGTTCTGTGCGGCGAAGACCGGGATGTCGATCGAGAACAGGCCGGCGAGGTCGGGCGGGTTCCCGCCGGCAGTCGCCGTGCGGATTTTCTCGGTGATGTCCCCGATCCGAGTGATATCGACATAGATTTTCTTGTCGTTGGTCCGGTTGAAATAGGCCACCGTCTTGTCGATGGCCTCTCCCTCGAATCCGGCCCATTTCTCCCAGTACACGACTCGCACCCGCTTCTCGATGGCCCCGGTGTCGTCCCGCTGGTAGGCCCGCCGGCTGACGGTGCGATGGGTGTCGGTGCAGTAGTAGACGTACTCGGCCCGTTCTCCGACGTTGACGAGGAGAATGGCGATAAAGACGCCGATAGCGGCGATGGGGAGCAGGAGGCCCTTGCCCATCCGCTCCCAGGGGGACTGCATCATCCAGCGCCATAAGCTCTGCTGTGCCGGCTGATCTTCGCTCATCAGTCAGGGGCCTGGTTCTTTTCCGGAGGTTCACCATACACGCGAAAACCGTGTTCGTCGCTCTCGCGGCCGGGTTCGCGCCCCACACGCGTGAACTTCAGCCCCTCGGCGTCGTCGCGCCAGGAGCCGCCGCGGAGGGTGTAGAGCGGGTAGCCGTCGTTGATGTTCCATTCGGCTACGTTGCCGACCACGTCGTACAAGCCGAAGTCGTTGGGTGGGTAGCTCCCGACCGGCTCGGTGCTGTCTGCGTCGTAGCAGGCCTTGGACGGGTCGATCTCGTCGCCCCAGGGGTAAAGCCGATAGCTGTGCCCGCCCCGAGCGGCGTAAGACCACTCGTCGACCTGTGGCAGCCGAAAGAGACGGCCCTCCGGGTCGGTCTCTGTGAGCCAGCGGCAGAACGCATTGGCCATTTCGGGGGTGACGTTGTTCACCGGGTGATCGTCGCCTGGCGATTTCGGATGTCGCTCGTGTTCCAGAATCTGCCGGTCCAGCTCGCGGGTTGATCGCCCGATCTCCACCTCGGGGTCCCGCTCCTCGACCTTCTCCCGGTAGGCGACCACAAACGCCTCGTATTGTGCGTTGGTGATCGGATGGGCGCTCATCAGGTACGGGACACGGGGATCGTGGGTCTCTTCCAGCCCGACAAATTGGGCCGACACGGGGCCGGCTGTGGGGATGACAACGAACTCAATCCCGAGGGGATGTGTGAACGGCCTGGCTTCGGCCCGCTCGGCGACTGGAGGCATGGGCGGGATGGGGAACGACCCGGCACAACCGAACACGGCAACCGGACCGAGCAGGACGATCAACCGGAATATCCATCGACAAAACATCCGTCCCTCCCGAATCACACATCACAGTATAGCGCGTACCAGAAGCCAGCGCAAACATTCGGGCCGAAGATTCGAACCGCAGGCCGCTGTCACGCACCGACCTGACACCGCCCGGCGACGCGCGGCTGGCCTGCTCCCGTCACTTCACCGCGAACGGGTCGGCGTGCTTGCCGAGGTGGCGTTCCAGTGCGTCGTAATGCTCTTCCTCGTGGTCGCGCAGGACTTGGTAGAACCGGTCGCGGAACCGATATCCGCCGTCGGCCCGGTCGGTGAGGACGGACCCGAACGTGACGTGCAGAATCTGGCGGGTGTCGAATTGGTCGAGAGCCCCAGGAAGTTCGTCGTCGGTCAGCTCCTCCGGCCGTTTCGCCTTGGCCGGCTCGGCAGAGACGTGATAGGTCGCCCGGTCCACGTCCCAGCGGTCGAACGCGAAGGCAAGAATCTCCCGGAACAGGCCCGGGTCCACCACCGCGATGGCCCGTACCGCTTCGAGGTAGCTCGTTCCCGCCGTCTTCACGTGGACGAGGCCGTCCGCCACCTTGGCAGCAATGCGGTACACGCTGAACTTGTCGGACCCCGAGTGGATACTCAGTTTGTAGGGGCCGAGTTCGCGTGCGATGGCGACGTGCTGTCGGAAGGTCGACTCGAGTTCGTCGAGGTCTCCGATGTAGTCGACCCCCTTCTCGAACCGGCCGACGAACCGCGGGGCGACGCTGACGACCTCGACGCCCAGCCGCTTCAGCTCGCTCGCCACGTAGAAATGCTCGACCGGGGTCGTCGGCGTCTCGGTCTCGTCGACCGACATCTCGAGTTCGAACGCCCGCTCGCCCATCGTCGATGCGATGTGACGCGACATCGCGGCCGCGTGTGCGACCGCCGCCCCATACTTGACCGCCGCCCGGGCCACGGCTTCGCCGGAGCACTCGAGCTCGAAGCCGCCGAGGTCGAACGCCCTGTCCGCATACGCGGCCTCGGTGTCTGTCCTGGTCGTCTCCAGTTGGTCCCAGGGCACGGCGTCCAGCCCGTCTTCCAACGCCTCTGCGTCCATCCGGTCGGCGGCGTCGTTCACGTGATCGCCTGGGTCGATGGTGAACATCGTGAATCCGGCGGCGGCGGTCAGGTCGACATCGGCCGGGGTCTTCAGGTGGTCGGCGTCGGAGCCGAACCCGTCTCGGTAGCCCTCCTGCAGAACGCCCCAGGTCGCCGCGTCCATCACCTCGTCGGCGGTGCGGCCGGTCCGCTCGATTTCGCGGATCGACTGCTGTGCAAGCACGGGCACAACACCCGTGCCCCGGACGGCCCGGATATGGCCCGGCGTGGCGAGGCCCAGCCGGTCGCCGAGGCCCAGTGAGGTCGGCAGGCCGACGAGCGAAGGGGCCAGGAACGGCAGCTCGGCCCGGAGCATCGCCGCGTTCTCATGGTCCATCGGCCGCAGTTCGACCTGCAGGGCATCCGCGTCGAGCGTCGCTACGCCGAGCTGCTTGTCGGGGCCGTGTGTCAGGAAGAACGCCTTGCCCCCGGCGGGTGTGACCGACTTCGGATAGACGGCCCGGCCGGCCTGCGTCTCCAGTTCACGGGCGGCCGTCTGTTGTTCGGCGGGCTCCGGCGCCCGATCCTGCGGCATCGACATCAGCTTTCGTATCGTTTCGTTCACGGCAAAGTCCTTTCTATTGCGGGGCATTGATGCCCCAGATGATATCACGCATCCGGGACAGCGCAACCATCACTCGCCTCAACCTGTTTTCGAACTCGCTGAATATTTCGAGGGGGATTTCTGCCGCATGTCCGTTTAAATAAACAGAAGCCCTTGGCCGGGCGATGAGGTCCGGCACTTCGAGAAACCCATCCGGCCTGTTTTCGGTGGTAATGCAAATGGCCTCACAGGTGTGCAGCATAGCGAACCCGACGCCGGACACCGAGACGGAGGCAGTGGCCGTCGGTATTGAAGATACCCTCACAAGACGGCGTCAGGTACCTTTGACCGTTATTGTGCCCGCTTACAACGAGTCCGAGACGATCGAGGACACCGTCCACAGCATTCTTGAGCAGAGCGTCGAGGTCGCCGAGGTCATCGTTGTCGACGACGGCTCGACCGATGATACCGGGCAAAAGGCCGCCCGGGCCGGGGCAACGGTTCTCCGGCCGCCGCAGAACACCGGCTCCAAGGCGGGCGCCCAGAACTACGCTCTCGAACACGTGGCCACCGCGTTCACGATGGCGATTGACGCCGATACGACGCTCGCCCCGGACGCAATTGAGAAGATCATGCCTTCGTTCGAGGACCCCGAGCTGGCGGCCGCCTGTGGGTTCGTCGTACCCCGGCACGTTCGCACAACTTGGGAGCGGGGGCGGTATGCCGAGTATCTGTTCGCGTTCGGGTTCTACAAGTCGATCCAGGATTACTTCAAACACCCCCTGATATCCTCCGGTTGTTTTTCGGCGTACCGCACGGATGTGCTTCGGGAGATGGGCGGCTGGCCGACACGTTCGATGACAGAGGATATGGACCTGACCTGGAGCTTTTACGGCCGGGGACGCGGCGTGCGCTTCGTGCCGGATGCCGTCTGTTATCCCGTCGAACCCCACAATTTCAAGTTTATGAGCAAGCAGCTCCGGCGCTGGTCACACGGTTTTGTCCAGAACATTCGGCTGCACTGGAGGAACCTGATACACCTGCCCTATCTTCGCACGTTTGTGGCCGCCGCGTTGTGGGATGCCGCCGTGGCCTCGCTGGTATACCTTGTGGTCATACCGGTTCTCGCAATCGTCATATCCCCACTGTTCCTGCTGGGGTATGTAATCGATGCTCCGGTGGTCATGATCCCGGTCCTCGTCACCGCCGGCAAGCGTGGCGAATTTTGGAAAGCCCTGGCCAGCATGCCCGGCTTTTTCGTGCTGCGGACCGTAAATGCAGTGTTCATGCTGGAGGCGCTGTGGTCGGAACTTGTCGTTAACAAACCACTGACAACTTATGAGAAAGGGCACTGACATGACCGTGGGCATACCCGGCACAGGAATCGGCGGGATTTTGTATATCATGTTGTGTGGATGGATGATGGTTTGCGAAGGCGGGCGTTTTTTGCGCGGGAGCTCGACCTGCCTGATGCGGCGGGTGGTCCTGCGCCACTTCGCCATAGCGACCGGTATGCTCGTTTCCCTGCTGGCGAGCGTCGAGCTGTTGGCGTTCCTCGCCTGGCGGTTCGGGGTAATTACCACCCTGACCGGGAACCCGCCGAGCGCTTCCCGCCAGTGGATCGGGCCTGTCTCGATTACCGCCGTGGGAGCGGCCCTGATCGTCATCATCGGGATAGCCGCCTTGATGAACCTTCTGCGAGTCGTTGTGGCGAAATCACCGGCTGCTGCCGATGCGCGACCGACCAAACAGATGGCCGAGGCGGGCGACTGATGCGCGATGCGATAAAACTGTATGATGGAGCGAACCGATGAGATGCCGAAGAGCGAAACGCCTGCTTGATCCATACCACGCCGGCCGGCTCTCGACGCGCCGCGAACGCCGATTGGCGGAGCACCTTTCCGCCTGTTCGGCCTGCAACCGCGAGAGCAGCCGGCGCAGGAGAATGGAGCGCCTGCTCAAGTCGGGCAGTGCGCCGCCCGTGCCCGAAGGGTTCGCATATCGAACGGTTCAGGCGGCCGGCCGGTCGCTCGGCGGGGAGCATTCGCCGGCCCCCGTCTGGTGGCGCCCGATCTTCACGTGGCAGATCTTCTCGCAGCCGATGCGCATCGCGGCCGCCGCTGCCTTGGTCGCCGGGCTGTCACTCGGTGCGTTTATCGGATTCGAGACCGCACCCCGACCGCCCCGCCCGGTCAGTACCGAACGGGATGTGGCTTACGAATATGCTATAAATGCTTTCGACGAGGCGCCCGCCGGTTCTTTGGCCCGGCTTTACCTGACATCCGACATCGTTCCAGAGGAATCGAGGGATTGACCATGTGGCCCAAAATCGCCCCATTACTATTCGCGCTTTCGATATCAATGAACCTCGCTGTCGCCGGGACGTGGCTGGTAACCGCCGCTTATGCCCGGCAGGATGAGCCGGAAATAGAAGGGTTTATGCTCGACGAGATCGAAATCACCGAGAATCAGGCCCGGCGGATGGGCCCGACCTTCCGCGAGTTCCGGGGATCCATCAACGAACTGGCAGAACAGGCCGACTCGGCACGCGAAGATCTGCTCGACCTGCTCGATGCCGACGAACTCGACCACGACGCCATCAACGAAACACACCGACAGATCGTGGATATCCAGGCCAAAATGCAACGAACCGTTATCGAGCACCTGATCGCTCAAAGAGACATCCTTTCCCCCGGTCAGCAGGAACACCTGTTCGATGCACTACGGCAGAGGGCGGGGCGGGGCAGAGCCGGAGGAATGGGTACCGGGCAACAACGAAGACGCGGACGGGACGGGCGAAACGAGCCGCCAAACCGCTGACCTTGGCACGGGCAACCCGGCGAATCGCCGGTCCTGCGCTCGAAGCGACAGACCCCGCTCTAAAGTTCGGTCAGGAGAGACGATATGACCCGATGGCCGTCCGAAGCTCGCCGACTCGCCCGCGGTCGACAGCGAGGCGAAGCCGAACGACAAACCGCCGGATAAAGGTAGCTGGAATTGACTCAACTGGAGCCGACAGACCGGGAGTTGATGCTCGCCACGCGCTCCGGCGACAAAGCTGCCTTCGAGCGGCTTGTGCTCCGTCACCAGGATATCGCATGGAAAACAGCATACCGGTTTACCGGCGACGCCGCCGAGGCCGAGGACCTGGCCCAGGAGGCGTTCCTGAAAATCCTCGATGCTGCCGAACGGTACAAGCCGACCGCCTCGTTCAAGACGTACCTGCTCAGCGTCCTGACACGACTCTGCATCGATCACACCCGCAAGAAACGGCCCGATCTTTCCGAGAACATGCCCGATCGGCCGGCCGCAGACCCCAACCCGCGCGAACAGTCTTCACGCCGAGAGCGGGACGACGCGATACAGGATGCCCTCACCTGTCTTACCCCCAAACAGCGTATCGCCGTCATCCTGAAATACTTCGAGGACATGAGCGGTCGGCAGACCGCCCGATCGATGGGAGTCAGCACCAAGGCAGTCGAACGCCTTCTCGCAAGGGCGCGAAAGACGCTCGAGGAACGGCTTCGGCCGTTTCTGTAGCGGAAGGGCCGCCCCGAAATGTGGATGTCCCCTCATCGACTCAGACCGCGGTGCAATCAGGCAAAGACCCGGTTACTCGTTCGCGCGGATCGCGAACTCTGTGAAGAGGACGCGGGCGCCGGCCCGGTTCCCGCCGAACCCGCACATCAGGTAATCCCGATTGCTCGCGTTGGCCAGGAAGAGGTCGGTCACCGTAAGCCGCTCGGGGATTTCGCCCGTCCGCCCCCGGTACCACTCGGAAACCATCTCCTCGAGGTCGATTTCGATCTGGTGTTCGGTTCCCGGCTCGCCGTGAAACGACGCCGTGGGGCCGCCCGCCAGTCGATAGGCCACGCTCGATTCCGGTGGTGCGGCCAGCGGAAGCTCGAACAGCCGATCGTTCACCCGGGCGAACAGATTGAGGCGAACCGGTTCGTCGGAGACGGTCGTCCACGCCAGGCGAACAGTGGGATAGTCCCTCAGGTTGAACTCCCGACGCGAAAGGGACACGCCGAATGAGCCGCCGGAATTGCGATTGATCGCCAGCAGGCCGCCCTCGGGCCGGAGCTCAAGATCGGCTCCCTGCGCCCCGTCGAGCGTCTCGAGCCCGCCAAGCGTCCGGTCAAACGCGGTTCGTACCAGATAACCCGATGGCGGATCGGCTAACGGCTTCGGCTCGATTGATGGCGGCGTACCGTCCTTGAGGAAGCTGTGCAGCTCGCTGCGTTCGGCGTAGATGCGTGTTCGGGCGACCATAATGGCGTTGTTGACGGTCCACAGGGCGACGTGCCCGCCCTCGATCGGTTCGGGGTCGCGGAACTCCCGGACGAGGTCTCCGTCCAGGTAAAGCTGTATCAGGTCGCCCGACTTGCGGAGCTTGATGTGGAACCATCGGCGGTGGATTTCCCGGAACCGGCCTGAGCTGGCGGGCATCACGTGGTCGCCCGAGCCGGCGACGACCTCGCCGTTCCGCAGCAGCCGCGTCCATCGGTTGCCCCATCCGGCGAAGATGACCTGGTAGCCGCTGTCGAGATTTCGCCCGTCACCGCAGATGGTGAGGTTGATATCGCCGAGGTGGGGGTATCTGTCCCGGCCTTCCCGGTGCTGAAGAGCCCCGAAGAACTCGACGACCTGGTCGCCCTGGAACGAGCGTCGGCTCCACATCTGTGCGACCTGGTTGCTGTGGCCGCCCATCCACGACCAGCGGGGGTCGCACTCCCAGCGTGTAGTAATCGCCCAGATGCCCGTTCGGGCGAACCAGTCGACGGGGGCTTCCTGGAACAGGTAGTCGTGGGCGTTGTTGCTCCGCAGTTCCACCTCGCGCAGGTCGAGCTCGAGCCCGGCCGATCCGATGCCGATCGTCTGTCCGGCAAGTTCGACCGGACCGGCCTCGAGTACGGTTTGGCCGCCCTGTTCGGCGATGAGCAGGTCGCCGCTCCTTCGGAAGGTGATCTGCCCGCTGCCGTTCAGCGAGCCGGCCGTTCCCGATGCGAGCCGCTCGCCCTCGACAGAGATGGTCAGCGCGCTGCCCTCGTCCCCCTGTCGGGCCTCGAGCAGAGCACCGGTGTTCGCGTCGCTTCCATCGGCCCCGATGACCAAGAAGAGGGCGGCCCCTTCCTTCGCCTCTCGGGGTGCATAGCCGATGGCCAGGTCGCCGAAGAACTCGCCTTTGTGCCAGGAGAACTCGGTCGCCGTCCCCGGTGCGCCGGCGGAGTCCGGGTGCCAGGAGCTCGCCAAGCTGGCCCAGTTCTCCATCTCGCGGTCCGTCTCGAACGTTTCGCTGATCAGGGGGACTTCCTGCATCGACGGCGGCCGAATGTGGCTGCTCCGCACCCGGACATCGTCGATGAGGGTCTCCTCGGCGTCCCGGACATACAGGCCGATCCGCCCGATGGCGGCGACCTCCTCGGACCGGAGCACGATTTCTTCGCCGACGTAGCAGGCGATGCCGTCGCCGTCGGTCCGGACCGCGAGGCGGTACCATTGGCCCGGGTAAAGCACCTGGCTGGTCTTGGCCAGCACTCGCTCGCTGCCGTCCCGGACGTGCACCAGTTCGGAAGCACCCTGGTCCACAGCCATTCGGAACAGGTGGTAATCGTCGGATGACCGCTTTGCGAACACCAGCCCGACCTCGCCGTCGCGGGCGTGTACGCCGGAGCTGACTTCGTAGGCGTGCCAGTGGAGTTCCCCTGTCGTCATCAGGCCGACGTCGTCGGCACGTGCCACACAGCGAAACGGATTGGCGCTGCGTTCGGGGTCGCTCACGGACCGGACGGCCCATTGGCCGGAGAGCGGACGCCAGTACTCGCCGGTCCCCTCCTCTCGCATGAAATCGTCGGTGAAATAGACGGTCCCGCTGTGCCGGGGGGTGAGTTCCTCGAAGGTTCCGCCGACCCAGGCATAGCGTCCGCCGGAGGGGCCGCTGAGATCTGCTGCCGCCTGACGGTCGCCCAACCGGAGGAGCACCCGGCCGGGTCGGATGAAGAGTGTTCCGTCGGGCGCGATGGGGAGCGAGACCGGGAGCCGACGCTGCCGGCCGTCCACCACCTCATAGAGGGTGGCGTTGGTCCCGTCGAAATGCAGGAACGCAAAGTTATCCCGGTCGTGGCTGTTGAACAAGACCGATAGACCGTCCGGGGTCCCGCGCACGCGGAACTCGAGGCGGCTGTGTTCGCCGAGCGGGCGCCGACCAATGTTGGCATTCTCCAGGTCGATGTCAATCGGGCCGGTTCCGGCAAACGCGGACGAGGCAATGAGTGCGGAAGCGAACAGTGCGGTAACAACTTTCCCAAGTAGGAAGCACGGTCTTCCGCTTGCTGGTCGGGTCTGGATCATTCTTCGAACTCCAAGTTTTGGGCTTCTTCCAAGTGTTCCCGGATATTTTCTCTGTGGGAGTCGGACCGAGCGTGTTCGAGTGCGGCCTCGAGATGTTCGATGGCGCTTTCCCGGTCTTCTCGTGATTTTTGTGCTTTCGCCCGAGTCAGATAGGCCTGGCCGAGATTGTGACGATGCTGCCAGTTTTCCTCATCCCGCTCCACCATCTTTCCGTACACGCGGATCAGGCCGTTCGTCTGATTGCGTCGTTCATACTGATTTATAATCCTGCCCAGTTCTCTGCTGGCCCGCCGATGGTCGGACTGCAGGTCGAGCAACATGTCCTCCACCCGGTCCCGGACCTCGGGCACATCTTCCGGCTCACCGTATTGGAAGACGCCCCTGAAGGCGAGATTTTGCATCTCCTGTCGCAGCCGGCGTGCGTAGCTGCCGGTATCA
>PUPC01000276.1 GCA_003553185.1 Planctomycetota bacterium
CGGCAGGCGATTCTGAGCGGTCCGACATAGAGGACGTGCGGTGACCCTTCATAACTTCGCCAGATTCCCCCGTAACCTGAGGCGGCTGGGCGAAATCGCCCTGGCCTTCGGCCGGCACGGCTTCGGGACGGTACTGGTCCGGCTCAACCTCTCCGAGCACATCCCCTTCGCCAAGCGCATACTCCCCCAGCGGTTCGTCACTGTCGACCCGGAGCTGTCGCCCGAGAAGCGCCTGGTCAGCGTCTTTGAGGAGCTCGGCCCGACCTTTGTCAAACTGGGCCAGGTTCTCTCCGCCCGCCCCGACATCGTCGGCGAGCAACTGGCCGACGAGTTCAGAAGACTACAGGACCGAGTCACCCCCTTTGACTCGCAGCAGGCGATCGAGATCATCGAGAGCGAGCTCGACGCCCCAATATCCGACCTGTTCGAGTCCTTCGACGAGCAGCCATCCGGGTCCGGGTCCATCGCTCAGGTCCATCGCGCCCGGCTGAAAAACGGGACCGAGGTGATGGTCAAGGTCCGCCGCCCGAACATCGAGAAGGTCATCCTGTCCGACCTGGCCGTGCTCAAATTCGTCGCCGACATCGCCAAGAACCAGATGCCCGAGATTCGGCCGCGCCAGATCGTCGAAGAGTTTGAACGGGCGATACGCGACGAGATGGACTTCACCGTCGAGGCGTCCAGCACCACCGAGTTCTGCGAGATGCTCGAGGACACCCCCGGGATGAAGGCACCGCGGGTGTTCTGGAGCTTGACCACGGGGAAGGTGCTCACCATCGAGAAGCTGGCCGGGGTGCATATCTCCGACGTGGACGAGCTGGACCGGCGTGGACACGACCGCACGGAGCTCGCTCGGACCCTCGCCGACGGGTTCATGTCCCAGTATTTCCAGACCGGGGTCTTCCACGCCGACCCGCACAGCGGGAACCTGCTCATCGCCGACGACGGGACGATCTGCCTCATCGATTTCGGGATGGTCGGGCATATAAGCCGGGACTTGAAAAGCCAGCTTACCACCGTGCTGCTGGCCACGCTCAGCGAGGACATGGACATCCTCGCCGAGACGGCCTCGGAGTTGGGCACCGCCGGCCCCAACTTCGAACCGCGCCGGTTGAGCACCGACCTGACGAACCTCTACCACAAGTACAGCGGGATGCCGCTGGGGCGGATGGACAGCCGGCGTCTGTTCATCGAGATCACCCAGACCGCCCGGCAGAACGACCTTTCGCTCCCCCGCGACCTGGTCCTGCTCACCAAATCGCTGGGCACGCTCTCCGGGGTCGCCCGTGTGCTCGACCCCTCGTTCGACGTGCTCGAAGAGGCCGCCCCCAAGGCCCGCGAACTGCTGATCCGGAAGATCAAACCGAAGCAAACCATGACATCTGCCGGGCTCGAAATGCTTCGGCTGGTGCGCCTGGTCCGAACGGTCCCCCGCGACATCCGCCGCATCATCCGCAAGACCGAGTCGGGCCAGCTCCAGATCGGCCACCGGCACGAGGGGCTGCCCCAGGCACTCCTCGAGTTCGAGAAGGCGAGCAACCGGCTGGCAATCAGCATCTACGTAGCCGCCCTGCTCGTCGCGTCATCGCTTATGATCCGCACTCACTTCCTGCCCGTCCGGGGCGTTTCCATACCCGGCATACTCGGCTACCTCCTGGCCGGCGCCCTGTCGGTCTGGCTGGCTTGGGGCATCCTCCGCTCCGGGCGATTATAGCCGTACTTGCGGCGGTCCCGGCAAACGGGTACCCTGACGACCTGCCGCATGTTCGTTCCCATTGACGGAGCTTTTCCGATGAATCCTGATCTCCGGGCGTGCATCATCTCGGTGGGCGACGAGGTAGTCGGCGGCGACATCGTCGATTCGAACGCGACGTGGCTGTCCCGCCGGCTCATCGAACTCGGCATCGAGGTCGTGTCACACGCCGCCGTCCGCGACATCCGGGCCGAGATTGCCACCGCTGTGAAGGCCGCCGCCGGGCGGGCCGACATCGTGATGGTCACCGGGGGGATCGGCCCGACACACGACGACCAGACCCGGGAAGCGGTGGCGGAGTCCGCCGGGCTGGAACTCGCCCTGAACCGCTCTGCCCTCGAACACATCGAGTCGATTTTCGCCATGCACGACCGCACGATGCCGCCGTCGAACCGCAAGCAGGCAATGATCCCCGAGGGTGCCGACATCCTGCAGAACGACAGCGGGACCGCAGCCGGGTTCCGCGTCCGCCTCGACGGGGCAGATGTATTCGTCCTCCCCGGCGTGCCCGGCGAGATGAAGCGGATGTTCGACGATCAGGCGCTGGCCCTGCTCCCGCTCGGCGGTCGAGTGAGCGTGACGCACACCCTGCGGTGCTTCGGGGTGTCCGAATCGTTGACCGCCCGTACGCTGTCTAGCAAGATCGACTTCGACGGGCGGCTCAAGGTCGCGTTCCTCGCCAACGAGGGGGTGATCAGCGTCAAGTTCACCGCCCGGGCCGATGACCGCGCGGCGGCGGAACTTGAGATCGAGCCCGCCCTGCGGACCGCTCGCGATCTGCTGGGCGACGCGGTCTTCGGCGAGGACGACGATACACTCGAGGGGGTCGTCGCCCGCCTGCTCGACGAACACGGCCTGACGCTGGCACTCGCCGAGTCGTGCACCGGCGGGCTGGTCGCACACTGGCTGACCGATGTGCCGGGCATCTCCGCCCGCTTCCTCGAATGCGCCGTCACCTACAGCAACCAATCAAAGACCGAACGGCTCGGGGTGCCGGTTCGGCTGTTCGAGGCGGTGGGCGCGGTGAGCGAAGAGGTGGCCCGGGCGATGGCCGAGGGCGTCCGCGAACGATCGGGCGCCGATATCGGGGCGAGCACCACGGGCATCGCCGGGCCGACCGGCGGCTCGCCCGAGAAGCCGATCGGGACCGTCCACGTCGCAGTAGCCACACCCGAAGGCACCGCCCACCGGAAACTGCAGCTTCGGGGCGACCGGCGACGCATCAAGAACCGGGCCGCCCGGCACTGCCTCGACCTCATACGACGGAGCGTGCAGTCACTCGGGTGACCGCCGCCCCCGGTCGTTCGGCCCACGGTACGGTCGGCGTCGTCCTGGCGATGGTTATTCCCGGTCGAACTGCAGGCGGCGGAGCAGGAGCGGGCCGGCGCCCTGCTCGACGAAGAACCCGACCCGGCCGTCCGCCTGCGGCTCGATGAGAGTGGCGCCCGGCTCGCCGACAGGCCGGTCGTTGAGGGTCAGGGTCAGGCGGCCCTCCCGAACGGTCACCGTGAGCCGGTTCCATTCGTTGGGATGCACCCTCAGGTCGTGTGTCGTCTGGAGCCGCACGTTCCTGTGTCCGTCGACGACCTCCTGATGCCACCAGCATTCGAGGACCTTGTATGATCTGCCCCGCCCGCCGCGTTTCATCGTCATCTTCGCCACGCAGAACCGCGGCCAGACCTTGTCGATTCCCGGGTCGCGTTTCACGTGGCCCAGGTCCGCCTCGGTGCCGAACTCGACCAGTTCCCGCTCGAGGGCGGCGCGTCGTTCACTTCTGAACGTGAAGTCTGTCAGCACGACCCCCCACACCTGGTCCGGTTTGTCCAGGAACTCCAGCGAGAACGAGCCGTCCTGCCACCGAAACTCGTCGTGGAAGACGGTGCCCGATTCCAGCTCGATCTGGCTCCGTGCGGGATCCCATTCGTACTGGGGGTCCGGCCCGCCCCAGCCGTGCCGGTCGAACGTGAAATCCGTCGGTGGCCCGGTCCGGCATCCCACCGCCAGAACGGCCCCGAGGCAGAGCAGCATCCAATTTCTGCGGATCATCATCGGCCCTCCCATTCGCAATTTCCGACGTCGATTGTACGGCTCTCCCCGGTGATGTACAAGGGCCGGGCGGCCTTGCGCCCGCCACGTGCTCGGCTATACTATTCGAAATCCAGGGCGAGTTCTCGACAGGGATGCAGGCGTGAACGATCGAATCGGCTTCGACAACGAGCGGTATCTCAGCGAGCAGCGGGCCGCGATCCTCGAACGAGTCGGACAGTTCGACGACAAGCTCTACCTCGAATTCGGGGGCAAGCTGCTCTGGGACTACCACGCGGCGCGGGTGCTCCCGGGGTTCGACCCGAACGTCAAGGTCCGGCTCCTCCAGGAGCTCCGCGATACCGCCGACCTGATCCTGTGCATCTATGCCGGCGACATCGAGCGGAAGAAGGTCCGGGCGGATTTCGGCATCACCTATGACCGGGACGCCCTGAAGCTGATCGACGATCTCCGCCGCTGGGACATCGCGGTCCGGGCGGTGGTCATCACCCGCTTCGAGGACCAGCCGGCCGCCGTGGTGTTCAGGAACCGGCTGGAGCGGCGGGGGGTCCCCGTGTACACCCATCCGCCGACGCGCGGCTATCCGGCCGATGTCGACCGTATCGTGAGCGGCGACGGCTACGGGGCGAACCCCTACATCGAGACCGAACGTCCGCTGGTGGTAATCACCGGGCCGGGGCCCGGCAGCGGGAAGCTGGCCACCTGCCTCAGCCAGCTCTACCACGACCATCGGCGCGGTGTGCGGTCGGGCTTCGCCAAGTTCGAGACCTTCCCCGTCTGGAACCTGCCGCTGAAGCACCCTGTGAACGTCGCCTACGAGGCGGCGACCGCCGACCTCCGGGACGCGAACTTGATCGACCCGTTCCACCTCGAGGCCTACGAGAAGACGGCGGTGAGCTACAACCGCGATGTCGAGGCGTTCCCCCTGGTCAGCCGGATCATCGAGGCCATCACCGGGCAGGAGCCGATCTACCGGTCGCCGACCGACATGGGGGTGAACCGGGCGGGGGCGGCCATCGTCGACGACGAAGTCGTCCGTTCCGCCGCCCGGGACGAGGTCATCCGCCGCTACTTCCGCTATGCCTGCGAATACGCGATGGGCCTGTCGGACCGGGAGACGGTCGAGCGGGCCGAGCTGCTGATGAGCGGGCTGGATATCCGGCCGACCGACCGGCGGGTGGTCGGGCCGGCCCGTCGGGCCGCCGAGCAATGCCGCGAGCTGGACAAGGGGCACGAGGGGATGTACTGCGGGGCCGCACTCGAGCTGCCCGACGGCTCGCTGGTGACCGGCAAGAACTCGCCGCTGATGCACTCGGCGTCCAGCTTGATCCTGAACGCGGTCAAGAAACTGGCCCACATCCCCGACGAGCTCCACCTCCTCTCGCCCAACGTCATCGAGTCGGTCGCCCGCCTCAAAGGGCAGATCATGAACTCGAAAGAGGCGACCCTCGACCTGGACGAGACGCTCATCGCGCTGAGCATCAGCAGCACGACCAACCCGTCGGCGGGCCTGGCGATCACCAAGCTCCGGGAACTCAACGGCTGCGAGGTGCATATGAGCCACATCCCGACCTCCGGCGACGAGGCCGGCCTCCGCCGCCTGGGCGTCAACCTCACCAGCGAACCCACCTTCGCCAGCAAGGACCTGTTCCTCACCTGAGCCCGCTCCGCTCCAGAACGTTCGGCGGGGCGCGGCCGCGTTACTACGGCGTTTGCCGGGGGACTTCGAGGACAGTCGAGCAGTCGGGGCACCGGGCCCGTTTCCCCGCCAACCAGGCGTCGGCCCGGAGCACCTTCCCGCAGCTGCAGCGGAACCGGATGGCCTTCTGTTCGGTGTTGCCGACGCCCGATTTCGGCGGCTGCCCCCGCTGCTCGTCGAGATAGCTCTTGAATCGAGGCGATGGGGACGGGCGGCTGGTCGGCGTCGGGGGCCTGGCAACGTCCGCCGGCCGTTGCTGCTCCGGACTCGGCTGAGCCGGCCGGTAAGGGGCGGGATTCCGATTGCGTCGGCGATTCCGGAGATCATATATGGACACCTCCGCCCGGGTCATCTCAATCCAGTTCATCTTCAGCGCCAGGGTCGCCACGCCGAACCCGGCGGCGAATCCGCCCAGGTGTGCGAAGTAGCCCACACCGCCGGCGCCGGTCAGCGCGCCCCATATATCGAAGGCGAAATAGAGCAGGATGATCCAAATGCTGCTCACCCGGAACCAGCGGAACCAAATAAAAAAACCGAACACGCAACTCACGTTGTTCAGAGGATAGAGGACGAGGAACGCGCCGACCACTCCGTTGATCGCCCCGCTCGCCCCAATGGCCGGTCCGCCGCCCGAGAGCAGGTGGGTGAACGCGGCCAGCAGGCCGGCGGACACATAGAACAGCGCGAAATGCAGGTTCCCGAACTTGGCACAGATCGCGTTCCCGAACACCCAGAGGAAGACCACGTTCCCGACCAGGTGGAGGATACCGCCGTGCAGCCACATGTGGCCGAACAGGCCCTGCGGGTTCCAGCCGCTCAATACGAACGGCTCGATCGCGCCGATCCCGCCCTCGAACATCGCCCAGCCCTGGCCCACGAACGCCAGGATGATGAGCCCCAGGATGGTGAAGTTGGTGATGGGCCACCGCTCCATCGGCACATCGACGCCATAGGGGAAGAAATACATAGGCCCGCCTCCGCTCTACAGTCCGTTTGCCCTCCCGCCGACCGTGCTTTTGCGACCGGCCGCCTCGGTCGGGCGGCCGGTCTGGCATCCGCCGGGATCGGGTTGAGCCACTTTACTCGACGCACGCCTCCGCAAACACGATTTCACGCCGTTTCCGTGTATAAACCATCGCCGGGCCGGTAGAGCCGCAGACGATGCTCGGATAAGAGAACTCGGGCTTCTGGCCCGGCCTCTCCGGCTCGTTCTCGAGGACGGCCGCCCGGCCCCAGGTCGCACCGTTATCGTCGGATACCAGGACAACCAGGGGCGTCCGAACGCCCCAATTCTCGCCGACCGGGTTGCAGGCGAGCAGCAGCCGCCCGTCCGGCAGCCGGACGAGATCGATGCCGCTGTTGTTGTTCGGCAGCTCCGTGGGATACACCGCCCGCCACGTTCGGCCGCCGTCCTCGCTGTCGCTACGACAGATTCGACCGAACGAGCTTCGCAGCAGCATGTGGACATACCCCGGCTCCGATTCCCACAGAGCCGGTTGGATCACACCCATACGGGTCGGCTTCTCGGCCGGCATGAGGTCCGCTGCTCGGCCGGCCTGGTATGCCGCCAGGCGGTCGTTGTCCAGCGGGATCAGGGGGGACGCCTGCCAGGTGCGCCCGGCATCGCCGCTGCGGTCGACGAACGCTCGCCACTCGCCGTTCTCCAACGAGGCCGGTGCCAGCCAGTCGCCGCCGGCCAGGCGCAGGGGCTTGTTCTTGCACGGGCCTCGGCCGCCCCGGTCGCCGGGGACCAGTTCCCCCGGCCCCGACCACGTCGCCCCGCCGTCCCGGCTTCGCATCGCCCACGTCTCCCACGACGGGATGTGCATCCCGACCTTGAAGAACAGGAGGGTCTCGCCCGACGTATCGTCGTGGAAGAGGACCGGGTTCCAATGTGCTTCGTCCCGAACGCGGACGACGCGTTCCGGCTCCGTCCAGCCCGCCTCGCTTCGCCTGGCCAGCCAGATCGCCGTGTCGGCCGCCCCCTCGCGAGAGCCGCCGAACCATGCCGCGGCCCAACAGCCGGGCGAGACCTCGGCGAGCGTCGATGCATGACACATTAAGAAGGGGACCGCGTCCGGATCGAACACGGCCTCTTTCGTCCAGGTCGTTGTTCCGGCCGGGAGATTCATCTCGGCCATCTCCTCGAAATCGTCCGTACCGGACCTTTCAACCGAGCCGGATACGACCTTCCGGCCAAACGATGCTCATTGATTGCCGGCCGCGCTTAGTTCAGCATTCCCTGGATGATGAGCGCGGCGGCCGCGTCTTCATCCAGCCCCCGGCTCATCAACGTCTCCAGTTGTTTGGTATCGACGCTTCCGATCGCCGCTTCGTGGGTGACGTGTGCCTTCGGGTGGTTGACCTCGACGACGGGGACGGCTTTGGCGACCGCCTGGTCCTGGACGATCTCCTTGCAATCGACGTGCCCGCGGGCGAAGGGGGCCGACGCGGTGAGCGTGTTGAGAATCTCGGCCCGGGCAGCGTCTCGGACTGCGATGTGGGAGGTGAGCGCCCCGCGAGCCCCTTCGCCGATCAGCCGGCCAATCTCGTTCAGGTTGATGCGATCGTCGCCGGACCCGCCGATCCGCGCCTTGACGTCCATCACCGAATGGGCCTTGCAGGTCGCCTCCAGTTCGAGGTCGATGGTCCCGACCCGCCCTTTTATCAGCTCGAATTCGGTGGAGAACCGGCCGCCCTGCTCGACAGTCACCCTGGTTTTCGGGACGATGCGAACGCCGCCCTCCGGGCCGTGCACGTGCCGCTCGAAGTAGGCGTATTCGGCCCCGTGCCCGACGCGGATTTCGGCGTCCATCGTGTGAGTGATCTCGCGTGCGAACGGGAAGGTGCAGTGGGCGATGATGGCCGCACTCGCCTCGTCCTCGATCCGGATATCGAGCACAATCTTCTGCAGGCCCCGCTCGGGCATCATCCCGAAGCAGACCTGGACCGGCTTCTCGATCCGCGTCCCCCGGGTCACGGTGATGGCCGCGTCCAGCCCGTCCTCCGTCTCCTCGGCATCGACCTCGAGGCCGGGGACCAGGTGGACGCCGAGCACCTCGTTCTTATGCACCTCGATTCGGGCGATGCTCTCGTCGTCCCGTATCTCGTGCGGATTCTGTCCGATGGACTCATAAAGCTGTTCGATCAGATCGGGCATGGTCAGGTTCCCGCGGCGTCTTTCTCGGGGCGGTTCTTGTGGTCGCAGGGGATGCATTGCTGCTCGAAGTACGGGGCGATGCGTTCCACCGACCCCTTGTCCACGACCCGGCCGCAGCACATGAGGAATGCGTGCTCGGCCCGGCGGAGGACGGTGGGGCTGTGAGTGATGAGGAGGACCGTGGTATTCCGTTCCTTGAGCGTGTCGAGGTTATCGAAGATGTGTTCGAGTGCGGCCACGTCGATCCCGCTGTCGGGCTCGTCCATCACGACCACCCGCGGGTTCATGGCGAGGATGCTCGCCAGCTCGATCCGTTTCCGCTCGCCGCCGGAGAGGGACTTGTCCACCGCGCGGTCGATGTAGTCGTCGGGTTCGAGGCCCACCATGTCGAGCGACTCGCGGATGACCTCCCTGTTCTCGCCGTCGAGCGTGGCTCCGATAAAGTCAGAGACCGACAGTCCCTCGAACCGGGCCGGCTCCTGCCAGGCGAGGGTGAGGCCCCGCCGGCCACGCTCGGTGACCGACAGGTCCTTGATCGACTCGCCGCCGAGGAGCACGTCGCCCTCGAAATCGCGATAACCGGCCAGCCCCATAATCACGCTGGCGGCCGTCGACTTGCCGGCTCCGTTCGGCCCGACCACGGCGTGGACATGGCCCTCCCAGACCTCGAGTGAAAGACCGTTGAGGATCGGAACACCGTTCTTGGTGAGGAAGACACCCTCGACATCCAGCACGCCCATCACAACCTCCTGCTCGTGAACACACCGCCCTCGGACAGGCCAGAGTATACCGCAAATGCAGGTGCCAACCAAGTGTTTTCGCCCCACATTCGGCGATCAGGGCCGGGCGCGACGAAGAGGCAAGAGGCCCGGCGATGTTTCCCGCAGGTTCCGAGCTCCAGGCGGGACTGCGACACTTGTTGACGACCTGCGGGCCGGCAAGTAGACTTCCCCACAACCGCCACTATGTGAGGAGGAGCCGGATGGAACTTGAGTATCTCGCCCCACGGCCGCGACAGATCGACGTGTTGAAGACGACGTTCGCTCGCCCCGACTGGCTGAACATCGAGGCGGACACCCCTTGCCGGCCCGCGGCCCGGGCGCTCCGCGACGACCTCATCGCTCTGGCCGGCCTGCGCGTGTCGTCCCAGGCCCCCTTCCCCGTCCGGCTCGAAATGCGGCCCGGAGAGACAAGGCCGGAGGGCTACCGGCTGGCCCTGGGGAAGACCCGGGCGGAGATCGTCGCCTCCGACCTCGCCGGCCTCTTCTACGGGGCACAGACGCTGCTCCAACTGTTCGTGCTCGGCGACGCGGCCGCGATGCCGACCGTCCGCATCTCCGACTGGCCCGAGTATCAGCTCCGCAGTTTTATGGTAGACCTGGGCCGGGCGCCGTTCTCTCTCGACTACCTCAAGCGGATCGTCCGAATCCTCGCCCGGCTGAAGATGAACGTCCTGCACCTGCACCTGAACGATGACCAGCTCTGCGGGCTGAGGTTCCGCGACCTGCCGCTGGGCAGCGAGAACCCGTTCGCCATCGACCTGGACGACCTTGCCGACCTGGTCTCGTACGCCCGTGAGCACCACGTCAGCATCCTGCCCGAGTTCGAGTGCTGGGGGCACGCGGGTTCCGTCATCTATCACTTCCCGGAGCTCTACGGGGCGCCCGGGATGTGGGGCGGGATGAGCTTCGGGATCGGGGAAGAACTGTTCGACCTGCTCGGGCGAGTGTTCCGGGAACTGCTGCCGGTCCTCGAGCCGGAATGCATCGTGCACACCGGGCTGGACGAGGCCCAATGGGCGACCCTCCCGTCTGTGCCGGCCGCGAGGCGAGACGATTACGGCCCGCAGGAACTGGTCGGGCGGGTGTACGACACGCTCCAACAGGCGGCCGAGGAGTGCGACCGGACGGTGACCATGCACCTGTGGGCGGATCACGGCGGCCGGCCGCTGCCTGAACGACTCGAGCATCAAGTGGTCGTCGAACCGTGGATGTACCACGAGTTCAGCTCCGACAGCATCCGCCAGCGGGTCGAGCAATACGGCGGCGACGGCAAGACCCCGTTCATGATGGGGGCGGGGAGCAGCTCGAAGCACTACACCGGGCACTTCGGGGCCACCCGCCTCTGGTGCCGGCTCGCCCGGGGTGTGCCCAACGTCGAGGGGGTGACCGTATGCATGTGGGAGACCAACGACCTGCCCGGCCGGCTGGTGACCCTTTTCGGCGGTGCCGAATTCGCCTGGTCGCCCGAAAGCCCCGTCCGAAGGGAAAAAGACACGACCGGCGAGCTGATCGACCGGGGAGTCCGCGCCCGGATGCGCCGGTGGCAGGCGGCGTTCGGGGACGCCGATGACGAGGCGCTGCGGGCCGAGCGGGGGCCAGAGGTCGATGCTGGGGTTTACTGCTGGGGCGAACGCGCGGGGCAGCCCGTGGCGCCGACGGTCCGGTTCGAGATGAGCGGGTAACGCCCGACTCGCTCTGTCCCGTCAGAACCGGTACAGCTCGGTGCAGCGGGAGCAAATGGGGAACCGGCCCGCCGGCCCCGGGTGCTTGCACACCCCCGGCTGGCGGCCTATAATCGTGGCCGAACGATCCCGATGGCTATCAGACGTGGTGAATCGCGACGTGCAGAATCCGGAACCATACGATCCGCTTGATTATACACACCTCGCCGAGAATGTGGTGCGTGCCCTCCTTGACCAGCCGCTGCAGGCGATGCCGCCTGCCACGCCCTTTTCCGGCGTCGGGGTGTATGCCGTGTGGTATGAGGGCGAGCTCGAGTGGTATCAGAATGTTTGTGGGGAGAAAAGGCCGATCTATGTTGGCAGTGCTGTTCCGACGGGAGGGCGGAAAGGCGGGACCGGGCAGCCCCGCAGAAAACGCCTGTATAATCGGCTTCGGCAGCACAGCCGCTCCATCGAGCAGGCCGAAAATCTGCGGTTGAATGACTTCTCATGCCGTTACCTCGTGGTAGTCCCGGTATGGATCGGGCTGGCGGAACGTTTCTTGATCGAGCATTTCGGCCCGGTGTGGAACACGGTAGTCGATGGGTTCGGAAACCACGACCCGGGCCGGGGCCGAAGGGATATGAAACGGCCTCGATGGGATATCCTGCATCCCGGTCGTTATTGGGCCGAAAAGCTCCGCGCTGAGGAAACCCCCGAGGAGATCGCCCGAGAGCTGATGTAGCCGTTATTGACGGCGGAGTTCGACGGCCGTCTCGTAGAGCTCCGTCTTCTTCTTCGTTATCCCCGCACGAACCGACGAGTTGACGATACTGGAGCCGGTCCGTTTTTTGCGCACACGGTGGAGCTCCAGGACATCGAAGCCGGCTTTCTCTGCGATATGGGCGAAGAACTGGTCGGTTTTGAACTCGACGCCCTGCAGGATGTTGTTGCCGATTACGACGACAGCCAGCCCGCCCGGCCGCATCACCGCCGCCGCTTCCTCGCAGAACCGCCTGCAATCGTTGAAGTATGTCGCGGCATAGTTCGCCCAGCCCGGCCCGCCATAGGCGCCCTTCTCTGCGTTCAACGATCGCACGAACGCCAGCTTTTCCTCCAGCACAGGATACTCGAACGACAGACTGATTTCGGGTTCGGACCGCACTGTCTGCCAGAACTTGCCGAAACTCGATTCCGCCAGATCGCGAAGGTCCGCCGCTTCATCGGCGAAGCCCAACCAGAACATCTGCGGCCTTGTGTTTCGGACATAGTGATAGTTGTTAAGATATGGCGGCGAGGTAATAAGCACGTCGATACTACCTTTGCCCAGGCGAGCCGCGCCGTGCTCCAGAAAGGACTCGGTGAAGACCCGCGACTCGACCGCAGAAAGGCGGCTTCCGAAAGCCGGCCGAAGTGACTCGATGTCTCGGGCCATGACCTCGAGTTTGTCTCGCAGTATCTTGGGCACGTCCGCGTCCAGAATCGGCTCTTTACCGGCACTGACCCGCCTTCCCAAGCTCGGCTCGTAAGAGTAGTTGGACACCCCGACCATGACGGCCCCCAGGGCAAGCTTCAGGAGCCGCTTATCCCGTGGGTCTTCCATTCGATCAATAAAATCGA
>PUPC01000380.1 GCA_003553185.1 Planctomycetota bacterium
CGACAAGGACACGCACACCCCCTCCGAGACCACCGCCTGGATGGTCGCGGCGCTCGAAGAGCGGTTCGGCGAGCCGACCGTGGACGCGCCCGACGATCTCATCGGCTCATTCATCCGGACCATCCTCTCCCAGAATACGACCGACGCGAACGCCTGGCCCGCCTACGATCGCCTGGTCGAGACGTTCGGCTCCTGGGAGGCGGTCGCCGAGGCGAAACCGAGCGCCATCGCCGAACCGATCCGCTCGGCCGGCCTGGCGAACGTGAAGGCGCCGCGCATCCGGGACTTCGTCCGGTGGGTGAAAGACCGGTTCGGCGACTACGACCTGTCGGCGCTTCGCCGGATGCCCGACGACGAGATCATCGAGACGATGCTCGCGGTCAAGGGGATCGGGATCAAGACGGTCGCCGTGGTGATGCTGTTCTCGCTCGACCGGGATGTGTTCCCCGTCGATACCCACGTGCATCGCATCTGCCGCCGCGTCGGCCTGGTCCCCGACAAGGCGACCGCCGAGCAGACCTACCGGCGGATGGCCCCACTCGTCCCGCCCGGCACGTCGCTCTCGCTGCACGTCAACCTTCTCCGGCTCGGCCGGACGATATGCGACGCTCGCACCCCCCGCTGTCCAGAATGTCCGCTCCGGGCGCGGTGCAAGTTCGCACAGGAGGACCGCGAAGGCGGGTAGGACCGGGGAATCGTCGCCCGGTCGATGCCCGGGCGTTGTGGCGGGTGGTGGGCGATGCAGGACTTGAACCTGCGGCCTCTACAATGTGAGTGTAGCGCTCTGCCGACTGAGCTAATCGCCCGAAATGCCGGTCGGTCTGCGATGGGACCGGCGGACGTGCACCTTCAATATGATCATATCGGGAGCGGCCCGCTTGTCAAGCAGCTGCCACAGCCCGCCCGGCTACATAAACGGGCAGGCCACAAACCGCCACCAGGCGACCGCCGTGTGCGAGACCACCTCGATCGGGTTGCGCACGACGTGGCTGCCCAACCCGGAGAAGTACTCCCGCAGGTAGTTCGCCGGGAGCAGGACCGGCGAGGCGACCACGGTGTAGCGGCCGAGCGCCGGGCCGGTCTCTTCTCCGTCGCCGAACGTCGTCTTCCACGCGGCCCGGGGCAGGTCGTAGAGGATGCCCTTGGGCACACGATAATAGATGTCGAACACAAAGTCGGTCGGGTAGAGCAGCACGCCCTGCCCGATGGTCACCGGGTCCCCGGTCCGGACGTACTCGTCAATTGTGCCGTAGTTCCACGTCGCCTCCCACACCTGGCCGCGGGTCGTCTCCGGCGGCGGTGTATCCTGCATCCGCGGAGGCCGGACGCAACCCGTCGCGCCTGCCAGGATCGAGGCCAACACGAGAAACCCCACGAACCGCAAACAATACCGACTCTGCTGTCTCGTCATACAAGCATCTCCATTTGTTCGCAAAATGCCCCAACAGGTGCCAAGAGGATAACATGGCCGATGCGATAGTCAAGAGCGGCCGGCGACGTTTCTTCCTCTCGGATGACAAATCGCCTTATCAGACGGCTCGGTATTATTCCTGCCGACCTGCCGATTTTTTCCTTTGCGCCTCCCGCTGCCTCGCCTATAATACACAACCGAGCGACTTCAGGGATCGCAACGATGAAAGAGCGACGCAAGCGGAATCGAAGACAGAAGATGGCGCGGAACCTCTTCTCGTATTTCAACCGGCGAGACCTGTTCCGGAAAGGGCGCCGCAAGGACGAATGGCGCTATCAACAGGAGCCCGACTGGTTCGAGAAAGAGGACAACAAGGGCAAGTAGGCCGGTCCTCTCGTTCGCCGGATATCTTCTCCGACAGAAAGAAAAGCCCTGCCCGCGCCGGCGGACAGGGCTTTTTTCTTGTGGTACGGTCCGGTTTATTCGGCGATGAGGTTCAGCACCTTGGTGGTGATCTGGGTGTTCACATCCTCGATCGCCTTGCCGTACAGGCCCATCGGGTTGCGGACCCCGTGAGTACGGTGGCCGTAATACAGCCCAGAGGACCGGCCGTGTGAGTCAGGCCCGGGAACGGCCGCCAGCTGCTTGTTGCTGACCGCGTTTCCTTCGGCGTCGTACAGCTTCCAACTCACGGTGAGGGTCGGCTCATAGCGTCCGATCCGTGCTCCGAGCAGCCAGGGCACCAGGGCGGCGGGCCCCAGGCCGTAGCTGTAGCGGTGCGTGGTCAGGTCGGCGTCGAGCAGTTTGCCGCGCAGGATCAGGTCGTGCCCCTCGGCCTCTTCGAGCTCGTACTCCGTCACAAACAGCACGCTCGGCGATACGTTCGCTTGCACCAGGTGCTCGGCCAGCAATTGCGGGATCACCACGGCGAACGGATGTGTTCTGCCCACTCGAGGCCGGACTCGCCCGTATCTCGCGTCGAGGTGCGAGTTGACCCTCGAGCTGTGATGCACCAGCGGGAGCAGGTGCGGCACCCGGGTCAGTATGGAGGTCCGCTCGACCTCCCGCAGGTCCTCGAACGGAGCGACCAGGATTCTCATCTCTGAGACCGGTTCGGGGGCCGCCCGGTGCACGACGGGGTATTCCAACCGCTCACTCAACATCGGGCGCGCCCCCGAGGAGCACCCTGCCACAATCAAGCCCAACGCTGCAACCACAACCCACATTGCCCTTCTCATATCCCACTCCTTCATCCGGTTCCCAAACCTGGCCCAAGTAACAAAACAGTCGCCACTACAATTCCAATTGTAGAATTATAAGCCGCAATCCC
>PUPC01000207.1 GCA_003553185.1 Planctomycetota bacterium
ATCCGGCCCGGACAGGAGCCCGCCTACGCCGCCCTCGCCGCCGAGCTGCTCGCCGGCTCCTGCGACATCGTGCACGCGGGGACCGTCCGGCTGGGGGCGCTCGACTGGACGCTGGCGGACCTCGGGCACCGGCTGAACCTGGCCGAACAGGACGACGAGGGCGAGCCGATCGACACCGGGTTCGAGACGCTCGAAGCGGTCGTCCTCGGCGTGGTCTGTCATCTGGGCCGGGGGCGGATGGACCTGCGGCTGACCACCGACCTGTCGGGGTTCGTCGGGCTCCGCCCGCCCGACCTGCGCGAGCCGGCGACCCAGGCCCGGCGGAACGAGCGGTTCCGGGCACTCCAGAACGACGGGCAGCCGCCGACCGCGGGGACGGGGAACGACGGCGAGATCGGGTCGGACCGGACCGCTCGCGGCGTCTATTCCATCGCACGATACGGCGACAGCGAGGCCGACCGGGTGACCGGGCACGTCGAGCTGGAGGGCGGCGCGGGCGTCGAGATCGTCCGTAAGGTGGACGACCTGCACAACGGGTTCGAGATCGCGGCCCGGGCCGGCCAGTGGATGACGTTCAGCCGGACCCTGTGGTCCGGGGACGAGTTCGGGCCGTGGACCAAGGCCCTGGCCGTGCCCGACGCCGAGGTCGCCGCGGCGGGCGCCGGCGAAGTCGAGCTGCCCGCCGGGCGGGTAACCGCCATCCGCGCCGTGTTCGCCCTCAACATCATCGAGGGCACGATTGCCCTCACCCCCCGGAAGGGCGCGTCCGCCGACAGCCGGGCCGACGGCGAGATCGACGAGTGGACCGACTATGAGGTGCCCGCCGGCAAGGCGTGTGAGTTGAGCAGCGGCGTGTGCTCGGCCCGCGTCGACGGCTGGGAGTTTGCCCTCGATGACGGCGACACCCTCGGCCTGGTCGCCGAGGCGTCCGACGACTTCGAAGCCGAGGCCCCGGTCACACTCTACGCCCGGCTCTTCTTCGAGCCGGAGTAGCGGCCGTACCGGAGCCGGTTCACGAGGTCGAAACGCCCCTGTCGTCCCGCGGGAAACCTCTTCCACACCGCCGCTGGCAACGGGTCACGGCTCAGTTCGTCATGTCCGTCCCAAGCCCTGACCCGACGTTTCGTCTGCCAAAGTACTTGCTATGCACGGATTCTGTGCTACACTCTCACGAAACCAGGTCGCCTTGTCTACGGGCGCGGTCAATTTTCGAACATTGAATGGCGGTCGTCTGGTTTTCGAATAGATGTCCGGGCTTTCTGCCGCCGAGTTGGGAGCAACAATGACTTACGTGTTCGCCGTTTTCATCGTCCTTTTTCTCGTCGTCTCCGTCATTCTCAAGAGCCCCTGGGGAAAGGGAAAGCTCGGGGAGTTCATCGTCAACCTCAGCACGCGGCTATTCCTGGACAAGGCGACATACCATCTCGTCAAGAACATCACCCTACCGACCGAGGACGGGACCACGCAGATAGACCACGTCATCGTTTCTCGCCATGGCATCTTCGTAGTTGAGACGAAGAACATGGGGGGAGCGATCTACGGCGGCGAGGGACAGCGTCAGTGGACGCAAGCATTCGGCCCAAACAAATATCGGTTCCAGAATCCGCTGCACCAGAACTACAAACATACGCGGACGCTGGCAGAGATTCTGGGAGTTCCGCACGAAACGATAAAGTCGGTTATTGTGTTCGTCGGTAATGCTAAGCTGAAAACCAAGGACAAACTCCCGCCGAACGTGATGGATCGCGGGCTCGTGGTCTACATCAAGTCACACCAAGAGGAAGTCCTGGCGGAGGAACAAGTGCAGCAGGTGCTGGCGATGATCGAGGACAATCGACTGGCTCGTGGCCTTCGGACGGACCGAGAACACGTAAATCACGTCCGGGACATCAAGGCCAAGAAGCAGGTCGCAAGAATTTCGTCGGAGCGGACAGAAACGCCGTCATTGGCCGGGGCACCTCCGCCTTGTGCGAAATGCGGGGAGACCATGGTGCTCCGGACAGCGAAACGGGGCCCGAACGCAGGGAGCAGGTTCTGGGGATGTCCAAGATATCCGAAGTGCAGGACAATGGTCAAAATCGATTCATCCCCATGACAACGAACGACAAACTTGGCCAAGACGAGGTCGACGAAGCTAAGTTCGCAGCAGAGCCGCGGGCTTGGCCTGGCGACGAACGCAACTTGGATGATAATGACCGGACCAGGGAGGAGCAACGGGAGATCAAGGGGCTGAATGAGAAGCCGATACCCGCCGCCGACGTCGAGATATGGGAGTCCGAGCAGGACTGGGGAGATAAATGAGACGTGCTATAGTTTGCGCTTGATCTGGACTGACGTTTTCGGTGGACGGATTGCCGGCCAGCCGCCCCCTATTTCTCCCCGACGACCTTGACGAGCACCCGCCGGGTGCGGGGGCCGTCGAACTCGCAGAAGTAGATGCCCTGCCAGGTGCCGAGAACCGGCCGCCTGCCCTCGACGATGACCAGCTCGCTGCAGCCGAAGACGCTGCTCTTGATGTGGGCGTCGGAGTTGCCCTCGGCGTGCCGGTAGCTCCCCCGACGGGGGACGAGTTGGTCGAGGTAGTTCTGGATGTCGGAGCTGACGCTGGGGTCGGCGTCCTCGTTGATGGTGATCGCGGCGGTCGTGTGCGGGCAGAAGACGAGGCACACGCCGTCCACGATTCCCTCCTCGGCGAGGGCCGCCTGTACCCTGTCGGTGATGTCCACGAAC
>PUPC01000342.1 GCA_003553185.1 Planctomycetota bacterium
CCCATACACGGCGGCGTGGCCGAGCTCTTCCTCGATGCGCAGGAGTTGGTTGTACTTACAGACGCGGTCGGTCCGGCAGGCGGACCCGGTCTTTATCTGTCCGGCGTTGGTCGCGACGGCCACGTCGCTGATCGTGGCGTCCTCGGTCTCGCCGGACCGGTGGCTCACCACTGCGGTGTAATTCGACTTGTGTGCCATCTCGATGGCGTCGAGGGTCTCGGACAGGGTCCCGATCTGGTTGAGCTTGATCAGGATCGAGTTCGCGATCCCGTCGTCGATCCCGCGTTTGAGCCGCTCGGTGTTGGTGACGAACAGGTCGTCGCCGACGAGTTGGACAGAGTCGCCCAGCTTCTCGGTCATCGCCTTCCAGCCGTCCCAGTCGTCCTCGGCGTGCCCGTCCTCGATGGAACGGATCGGATAGCGGGCGCACAGCTCTGCGTAGTAGTCGGCCATCTCGGCCGGCGAGAGCTGCCGGTCCTCGGAGGCGAGCACGTACTTGCCCTCGGCGACGATGCCGCGCCCCTTCGAGTCAGTCCCGAAGAACTCGCTCGATGCAGGGTCGAGGCACAGGGTCACGTCTTCGCCCGGCGCGTATCCCGCCTTCTCGATCGCCTCGATGATGACTTGGATGGCCTCCTCGTTCGAGCCGAGGTCCGGGGCAAACCCGCCCTCGTCACCGACCGACGTGTTCAGCCCGCGGGCCTTGAGCACCGCCTTGAGCGCGTGAAAGACCTCGGCCCCCATCCGCAGCCCATCGCGGAAGCTGGGCGCCCCGTCGGGCGAGACCATAAACTCCTGGAGGTCCACGTTGTTGTCGGCGTGTGCCCCGCCGTTCAGGATGTTCATCATCGGGACGGGCAGGACGTGTGCGTTGGTGCCGCCGATATAGCGGTAGAGCGGGAGGCCGAGGGTGTTTGCCGCCGCCTTGGCTGCGGCGAGCGAGACGCCGAGGATGGCGTTCGCGCCCAGGTTCCCCTTGTTGGGCGTCCCGTCCAGCTCGATGAGCGTTTTGTCGAGCCCGGTCTGGTCGGCGGCGTCCAGCCCGAGAATCTCGGGTGCGATGACTTGGTTGATATTCCTCACCGCCTCGAGCACGCCCTTGCCCAGGTAGCGGTCGCCGTCGCCGTCCCGCAGTTCGACGGCCTCGTGTTCGCCGGTCGATGCACCTGAGGGGACTGCCGCTCGGCCCAGCGCCCCGCTCTCGGTGATGATGTCCACCTCGATCGTCGGGTTGCCCCTCGAGTCCAGAATCTCGCGTCCAAGCACAGCCGTAATCGTCGTCATCGTGACCTCCTGGGAAAGAATGGGTGTCCGTTGTCGGAACGAGGCGGCATTATAGCGGCGGCTCGGGCGGCGGGCAAGGTGCTCCGGCCGGCGTGGGGCTTAACGCGGGATTACTTCGGGCGGCACCGGCGCGGCGGTGGGGCAGACGGCCTTGTCTGCCCCACCGAAAAAAGTCGTCTGTCTATTCGGCAACAACCTTCAAGCTGTATCGCCGGTCGGCCTGCCGTCGGCTGTAGAAATCGATGCGTGCTTCAGGAATGCGGTTGAACAGGATCAGGCCCCTGCAGTTCTCGTTGAGGGCGAGGTGCTTGATCATCACTTCGTCGAGTTTGATGGTGACGGTCCGATCGTCGTCGCTGACCGTGGGCGAGTGGCTGTTCTCGACGGTCTTGACCTTGTCGTTGTCCCGGTCATAGAACAGGTCGCGGAGATTGTCCACTTCCTCGCCGTCCTGTGTTTTCCACCGTTCGACCTCGTATCGCGCCCAGTTGTAACAGCTCTCGCCTTCTTCCGCCTGCTCGCCCCGTTTCTCGCCTTCCTCCCACTCGCTGGCGGTCTGCAAAGTCGCCACGTGGATATCCCCCGGGCCCTCCTGAACCTGCCACACGTGGAGTTCGAGTTCGCCGGAGAGCTTCCTGCCGCGCCGGGCCGCGACGAACCTCCGCAGCTCGGTTCGGTCGAAATCAATCACGACGATCTCGCAGTGACCGGCCTGAATGCCCTTTGTCCGGAGGCGGTTGGCGGTGCCGAAGTTCTGGTTCACCTGGCTGCTGTGGCTCCCGAACTTGGCGTCGCGAACGCCCTGCAGAGTGATCTCGCCCGGTTCGCCCATCGGCTCGACTGCCGCCGCCTCGACCATCCCATAGCCAACCATGAGACCGAGGGCGAGCACGGCGACAAACATACACGCCATTACCTCACGCATAACAGAACCTCCTTTCCCGGCTACCCGACCCGGACAGGGACATCTGCCAACACAACAGACGACTTGGTCCGTCGGACAAGCCAGCTGATTACTCCTGTCGGCTGGGATGATAGACCGCCCGAATCGCAATGTCAAGCACAATAAACGCGCTATGGGCGGCTATTAACGCGGGAGACGGAGGTCGGTGATGGGCCGGCGCGGCGGTGGGGCAGACGATCTTGCCTGCCCCACCAAAAGAAACAGTCGTTCCGTCTATTCGGCGACGACCCTCAAGCTGTATCGCCGGTTGGCCTGCCGCCGGCTGTAGAAATCGAGCCGGGCTTCGGGATGGCGGTTGAAGAGGATCAGGCCCCTGCAGTTCTCGTTGAGTGCGAGGTCCTTGATCACCTTCTCGTCGAGTTGGATGGTGACAGTCCGGTCGCCGTCCCTGACCGTGGGCGAGTGGCTGTTCTCGATGGTCTTGACCTGATCGGTGTCCAGGTCATAGAACAGGTCGCG
>PUPC01000382.1 GCA_003553185.1 Planctomycetota bacterium
GAGCGGGGCGGGCGATCACAAAAGACGGACAAGGGAGTCGAGGACTGCCGATGGACGAATCGCTCGAACAAGCCGTCAGCGAAATCTGTGACCAGTACAACAACGATCCGACCCGGCTGGTAGATGTGGCCCGGGCCGTGCAGGCCCGGTTCGGCCACGTCGGGAGCCCTGCGATGGATGCCATCGCAGGGAACCTGGGCATCCAACGCGTCGAGGTCGAAAGCTGCGTCTCCTTCTATTCATTTCTCTCGACCGAGCCGCAGGGCGAAGTGGTCATCCGCCTGTGCGATGACGTCATCGACGAGATGAAGGGAAGCAGCCGGGTGGCCCGAGCGTTCCGCAAGGAGCTGGGCATCGATTTCGGCGAGACCACCCCGGACGGGAAAATCTCGCTGGAGTGGACGCCGTCCATCGGGATGTGCGATCAGGCGCCCGCCGCGCTGGTGAACGACGTGGTCCTCACATGGCTTTCGAGCGACGCCGCCCGCCGCATCGTGCGCGAGCTCCGCGAGCACATGGACCCCCAGAAGCTCGTCCACAGCTTCGGCGACGGGAACAACTCGCACGAACTCGTCCGGGCGATGGTCGACAACAACATCCGGAAAACCGGCCCGGTCGTCTTGGCCCCGGCCACCCAGGGCGACGCCCTGCACAAAGCTCTGTCGATGAGCCCGGCCGAGGTAATCCGTGAGGTCAAGACCGCTCGGCTGCGAGGACGCGGCGGGGCTGGGTTCCCCACCGGGATGAAGTGGGATTTCACCCGCGGGTCGGATGGCGACCACAAATACGTGGTGTGCAACGCCGACGAGGGCGAGCCCGGCACGTTCAAGGACCGCGTGATCCTCACCGAACGGGCCGAACTGCTCTTCGAGGGGATGGTCATCGCCGGCTACGCCGTCGGCGCCGAGACCGGCATCCTCTACCTGCGCGGCGAATATGCCTACCTCCGGGCGTATCTGGAGCACGTGCTCGACGACATGCGGGAAAAGGGGCTGCTCGGCAAGGGCATCTGCGAGCGCCAGCCGTTCGACTTCGACATCCGCATCCAGATGGGAGCCGGCTCGTATGTCTGCGGCGAGGAGACGGCGCTGCTCAGCTCGTGCGAGGGGAAGCGGGGCGACCCCAAGACGCGCCCGCCCTTCCCCGCACAGAAGGGCTACCTGGCCCAGCCGACGGTGGTAAACAACGTCGAGACGCTCTGCTGCGCCGCCCGCATCTTCGAGAAGGGGTCGGGCTGGTTCGCCGAGATCGGGCCGCACGGCAGCCCGGGCACCAAGCTGTTGAGCATCAGCGGCGACTGCTCGAAGCCGGGGGTGTACGAGCTGCCGATGGGCGTTTCGCTGGCCGATGTGCTCGAACTGTGCGGCGCCCGCGACCCCAAGGCGGTACAGATCGGAGGGGCCAGCGGCCGGATGGTCGGCGAAGACGATTTCGAGCGGACAGTCTCGTATGACGACCTGGCCACCGGCGGGGCGCTGATGGTCTTCAGCCACAAGCGCGACATCCTCAAGCCGGTCCGGAAGTTCATGGAGTTCTTCGTCGAGGAAAGCTGCGGCTACTGCACGCCCTGCCGGGTGGGCAACAAGCTCCTGCTGCAATGCCTGGAGCGGATCATGGCCGGCAAGGGTGTGCCCGAGGACCTGGAGTACCTGGAACGGCTGAGCGAGAACATCGTGACCGCCAGCCGGTGCGGCCTGGGCCAGACCTCGCCCAACCCGATCCGCACATCGCTGAAGAGCTTCCGCGTGGCCTATGAAGACATGGTCCAGGAGCCCGAGGGCGCCCTCCGACCATCCTTCGACCTCGCCGCCGCACTGGCCGAGGCGGAGGAGATCGCCGGACGGGACTCTACTATTCTGAACGAGTAAGGGACGAACCGATGAGCGACACCTTCACGTTTACCATCGACGGAGTCGAGGTCGCGGCCGAGCCCGGCCAGACGATCCTGGAAGCCGCCCAGAACGCGGGCATTTATATCCCCCGCCTGTGCCACAGGGACGGCCTCGAACCGGCCGGCGCCTGCCGAGTGTGCACGGTGATGGTCGACGGGCGGCCCCAGACGGCGTGCAATTTCCCTGCCAGCGAGGGGGTGGTCGTCGATAACGAGACCGATCAACTGCTCGAGCTTCGCCGGGATATCATCGACATGTTGTTCGTCGAGGGCAACCACTGGTGCATGTTCTGTGAGAAGAGCGGCGATTGCGAACTCCAGGCACTCGCCTATCGGTTCGGGATCGCCGCCCCCAGCTTCCCCTTCCAGTTCCCCGCCGACCGCCAGGCCGACCTGAGCCACCCCGACATCTGGATCGACCGCGACCGGTGCATCCTGTGCGGACGGTGCGTGCGGGCGTCGCGGGACCTCGACGGGAAGCACGTGTTCGACTTCGTCGACCGCGGCCCCGCCAAGCGGATCGCCGTGAACGCCGAGGCGCGGCTGCGGGATACCGATGCCGACGTCACCGACGAGGCACTCGAGGTTTGCCCCGTCGGCGCCCTGATGAAAAAGGGGACCGGGTTCGATGTCCCCGTCGGCCGGAGAACCTATGACTGGGAGCCGATCGGCTCCGAGATCGAGAAGCGTCAAACGCAGGAGTGAGGAACCCAGGTATGTCGAAACCCAAAATCGCCACCACGTCGATGTGTGGATGCTTCGGATGTCACATGTCGATCCTCGACATCGACGACCGGATACTCGAGCTGATC
>PUPC01000393.1 GCA_003553185.1 Planctomycetota bacterium
GCAGAGCGCACACCTGACCGTGGTCGACGCAGAGACCGGCAAGTCGGTCTTTGAGGAAGACCTGCCCGAAGCTTTGTATGCGAACCAGGAGGTCCGATTCTTCCGACAGGGGGCGGAACCGCTGGTCACCGTCGAAGGATACCTGATCGTGCCCACCGGCGAGGGGCTCCGATGTTACGGGCCGACCGCCGCCGATGACAATCAAGAGTAATAAGAGGAGATGAGTATGTCCGACCGTTCCGAACACAATCCCAACCCCACGAGCCAGGTGGACCCCACCGATGCCCTGTCCGACGAGGACCTCCGCTCCGTCGAGCAGATGAAGAATTCCTATGCCGCCATCCGTGCCGAGTTATCGAACGTGATCGTGGGAATGGACCAGGTGATCGACGAACTGCTCATCTCCATCTTCTCGCGCGGACACTGCATCCTCGAGGGTGTGCCCGGACTGGCCAAGACCCTGCTCATCAGTACGCTGGCCCGAAGCTTGTCGCTTTCGTTCCACCGCATCCAGTTCACTCCCGACCTGATGCCGTCCGACATCACGGGGACCGAGGTGATCCAGGACGACAAGGCCACCGGCCGGCGCGAGTTCAAGTTCCTGCCCGGCCCCATCTTTGCCAACATCATCCTCGCCGACGAGATCAACCGGACCCCGCCGAAGACCCAGGCCGCACTGCTCGAGGCGATGCAGGAACGCCAGGTGACCATCGGCGGCGAGCGCCACCCGCTCGAACCCCCGTTCTTCGTGCTCGCGACCCAGAACCCCATCGAGCAGGAGGGGACCTACCCGCTGCCCGAGGCGCAGCAGGACCGGTTCATGTTCAAAATCTTCGTCGACTATCCCGGCTGGGACGAGGAATACGACATCGTGCAGAACATGACCGCCATCGAGGAGGCGGACGTGACACAGGTGCTCTCCGGGCCCGAGATCATCGACCTGCAGCGAATCGTCAGACGGGTGCCGGTCGCCCCGCACGTCGTCCAATACGCGATGAAGCTCGTGCGGAAGACCCGCATCCACAAGGAAGACGTGCCCGAGTTCGTCAAAGACTATGTAAGCTGGGGGGCCGGCCCCCGCGCCTGCCAGTTTTTGGTGCTCGGCGCACGGGCGTTCGCCGTACTGCAGGGCCGCTACTACGTGTCCACCGACGACATCAAGCGCGTTGCCTGCCCGGTACTCCGGCACCGAGTCATCACCAACTTCAACGCGGACAGCGAAGGGGTCTCCTCGGACGACATCGTCAACAAGCTCATCGAGGTGACGCCCGACAAGGAAGACGCATTGACCCACGACCAGAAGGTACGGAAAGCGTTCACCGCGGATGACCGAGAGAGCGAAGCGGCGCTTGACGAATCGGCCGCCGCTCCGCCGGGCGAGTAACTTGATAGACGTACCCGACAGCAGAAGAGGATAGCAAAGGGTTCAAAGTGGCCGACGAATACACGAAATACCTCGACCCGAAGGTCCTGCAGAAGATCACCCGGCTCGAGCTGCGCGCCCGGCTGATCGTCGAGGGCTTCATCTCGGGCCGCCACAAGAGCCCGTTCCACGGGTTCAGCGTCGAGTTCGCCCAGCACCGGGAGTATGTGCCCGGCGACGACATCCGCCACATCGACTGGAAGCTGTGGTCGCGGTCCGACCGCTACTACATCAAGCAATACGAGGAGGAGACGAATCTCCGCTGCTACATTCTGCTTGACATCAGCGAATCGATGCGGTACGGCTCGCCCGATCACATGAACAAGTTCGACTACGCCTCCAGCGTGGCCGGGTCGCTCGCCTTTATGCTTCTTCAGCAGCAGGATGCCGTGTCGCTCTCCCTGTTCGACACCGACATCCGGCGGTATGTCCCGCCGAGCGGGCATCCCGCCCACATCAAAACGATGCTCAACGAGGTGGTCAGCACCAGCCAGGAACGGAAGACCGAGATGGAGTCCATCTTCCACAACCTGGCCGAGAAGATCCCCCGCCGGGGCGTCGTCGTCGTGATCAGCGACCTGTTCGCACCGGTCGAAAGCATCGTCAAGGGCATCCAGCACCTCCGTCACAAGAACCACGACGTCATCATCTTCCAGGTGCTCGACGAATACGAATTGACGTTCCCGTTCCAGTCGAACACGATGTTCGACGGCCTCGAAGGGTACCCGGAGGTGGTGGTCGAGCCGCGTGCATTGCGCGAGGCGTACCTGCGCGAGTTCGAAGATTTCAACACCGATCTTCGCCGGCGGTGCATCGGAAGCAACGCCGATTTTGTGCAGCTTACCAACACAGACCACCTGGACGCCGCCCTGTCGGAATTCCTCGCGTCCAGAGAAGCTCGAGCAAAGTAGAGGAGAAAGAAAGTAGTGCCGTTCAGCGCATTCAACTCAGCGTTATTGTGGGGGGCCGGCCTGGTCTCCGTCCCCATTGTAATCCACCTGCTGAACCGGCAGAGGTACCGCGTCATCGACTGGGCGGCTATGGAATGGCTGCTGCGGGCTCTCAAACAGAACCGGCGACGCATCCTCCTCGAGCAGCTTCTCCTGCTCGCGCTCCGGTGCCTCATCATCCTTCTCATCGTCCTTGCCGTCAGCAAAATCTACTTCGCCGGCGCGGCCGGGCTGATTGGCGACCTGGCCGGTGCCCGCACCGATTGGGTGGTGGTCCTGGACGACTCCTTCACCATGGGCCAGACCGTCGGGGCGGAGAGCTGTTTCGAACGGGCGAAGGAAGAGGTCTCCAGCCTCCTCGACCAGATTATCGAAAGCCAGGGCTCCCATTCGTTTGCGCTGCTCACCCCACAGGCGGGAGGGCGCGGGCTGCCCCAGACGGCCCGGGTGGACCGCGACTTCGCCCGCCGGATGGAAAACACACTCGCCGAGTTGGAGCCGTCCGATCTGGCCCACTCGTCGGGAACGCTCCTCGAACGCGGGATTCGGGCCTTCGAAGACTCCGAGGCCGACAACCGAAAACTGGTCGTCATAAGTGACTGCCGAGTACGCGGCTGGCGACTGGAAGATGCCGCTATGCAAAGCCGGCTGCAGGCGATTGACGAGGACATCGAGGTCCACATCCTCGACGTCGGCCCGACCGCAATGGACCAGACAGCGAACCTCTCCGTCAAAATCGATCTCCGGGAGGCATCGTCGGTGTTTGTGCCGGATATGACCGCAGAATTGGTCGCCATCGTTCACAACCACGGCGACGAGGTTGCCCGCAACGTGGAACTCGACTGTTATATACAGGCCCCCGACCGGCCCGAGCCCACCGTGCGGCCCACACACGTCTTTCCTGAAATCCCGCCCGGCGATTCGGTAGAGCATGTTTTCTTCCCCCAGTTCGAAAGGGAAGGGGTCTATGCCGTCACGTTCAAGCTCGGCAGGCACCCGCAGGACACACTCGCCGCCGATAACGTCCACCACGTAGCAATCGACGTGCAGAAAGGCCTGCGGCTGCTGCTCATACACGGCGAAATCGCCGAGGACAGGAGACGGGCGAGCACCCACCATCTGCGGCTCGCCGTCGAGACCGGGCGTACCGAGATGGGCATTGTACCCATCGTCGAGCCGGCGCGGCTGGTCCGCCCCCAAGCCATCGAGAGCGCCGACGTCATCGTGCTGGCCGACGTGGATGACTTGGACGACGAACAGATGGCCGCACTCCGGCGGTTCCTGAGACGCGGCGGCGGCCTGGCGATCTTCCCGGGCGAACAGGTCGAGCCCGACCGGTTCAACGCTCTTTTCGGCGAGCAGGACGACGCCCCGGCCATCGCGCCGGCACAGATCGAACCGCCGGTCGGCACCCTCGAAGGGCGGGGAACCACAGAGGCCCGGTTCGTACGACTCGATCTGACCGAATTCACTCATCCGCTGATCGAGGGCTTCGAAGAGGTCAAGGTCCTGTTCCAGGATGTCCGATTCTACAAACACGTCCCCGTTATTCTCCCGATGGACCACGAGGACCACGGCGTTCAGATCGTCGCCAGTTACGATGACGTGGACCAGAGCCCCGCAGTCCTCGAACGACGGCTCTACGAGACGCGGACCGTCCAGCGGGGAGACGAACAGGTCGAGACTGAAGTGGAGACCGGCCGGGTCATAATGGTGACCACGACCGCCGACGATGTCTGGACCAACTGGCCCACCCGGATGTCGTACCCGATATTCATGCCGATATTGGTCAATTACCTGTACACCGAGCGGGCGAGCCGCAGAAATGTACATGCCGGCAGCCCGCTTCGGCACCGGCTCGACACCATGCGGTACAAGCCCAGCCCCATCGAGGTGATCCTTCCCGAAACAGCGCAGGAGCAGGGCATAGGCGCCCAGCGTACCCTCGAGGCCGTCACCGATCCCGAAACCGGAACGGGCTACATCGCACTCGGGGAAGACTTCACACGCTCCGCCGGCATCTACCGGGTCACCCTGCAAACTGTCGAGGATGCGGACGACGCGCCCGACGGCGAGGTGACCGAGTTCTTCGCTGCCAACGTCGATCACGACAGGAGCGACCTGCGCCGGCACGAGCCGGATGAACTGCGACGAAACCTGGCAGCGGCCGGGGTCAACTACGCCGGCTCGGTAACCGACATCTGGCGGATCGCCGATGTGAGTCGGGCCGGGCTGTGGAGATACGTCCTCATCCTGCTCGGATGCACCCTGGCGCTGGAGTCGTTCCTCGGTTGGAAATTCGGACATCATAAGAGGTAAGGAGGCGTACCCCGAATGACGGTTTTCGCATTCATCGCAACGGCCTCGGAAGGCCTCCTGCAAAGGATCATCCGATGGCTGACCTGGTTCGACGCACGCCAGATCGGCGAGGGCGACCAGGTCCAGTTCCGGTTCCTCGGGATGCCGCAGGGCTGGGGGCTGTTTCTCACCATCGTCTGCCTCGCCGGCCTCATCTGGCTCACCTTCTGGCTCTACCGCCGCGAGGGCCGAACCGCGTCCCGGCGCCGACGCTACCTGCTCGCGGGGCTCCGCACCACAGCCATCCTGCTGGCCCTGCTGATGTTCCTCGAACCGACCCTCGTCGTATCAACCATCCACAAGACGCTCTCGCCGGTACTCGTGCTCCTCGATGTCTCCAAGAGCATGACGCTGGCCGACCGGTACGGCGACGTGGACGCCGAGCAGGAGACCGTCGATAACCCGTCGCCTTACGGCCCCGCCGAGGACGGCCGGATTGCATCACCGCAGGCCCGGCAGGTCATCGATGCCACCGGCTGGTACCCCGAAGATGTTCGCAACCAATCGGTGCCCCGGCTGGACATTATGGACGCAGTGCTCAGCAATGAAGATATCGACCTCCTGAACCGCCTGGCCGAAGCCAATCCGGTGTACATCTATGCCTTCGCCCGGTCGGTCAATGAGGTACTGCACCTCCCGCTCCGGCCGCCGGATCAAGACGAGGATCAAGACGGCGAGCGCGTTCCCGGCTTCCATCCGGGGATGTTGCGGCACGCATTCCACGTCCAGCCCGAAGAACCTTTCTACAACCGTACCCACCTGGGCCAGGCGGTCAAGGCCCTGTTGGACGACCATGCCGGCCGACCGGTTGCCTCGATGCTGGTGCTGACCGACGGCCAGGACAACGACGAGGTGGTGGACCGGGTGCGCCTGGCGGGCGAGGCCGCCGCCGCCCGGGATGTCCCAATCTACGGGACCCTCATCGGGATCGACCGCCTGCGGCGAACGCGGAACATCCGGGCCGACGAGATGCTCGATGTCAATCGCACGCTCTTTGTCGGCGACCCCGCACAGGTCGTTGCCCGCGTGGCCAGCACCGGCTACGAGCTCCCCAAGGAGGTGACCGCCGACCTCTATCGGCAGAAGGTCGGAGAGCGGACGGAAGAACTGCTCGAGACCAAGGAGTTCGTCGTCGAGCCGAGGAAGGCGAACCAGCCGCTGTCCTTTATGCACGTTCCCGAGGCGGGCGACGAGGGCGAATACATCTTCACCGTCAAGGTGCGGCCGCTCCCCGATGAACACTTCACACGAGACAACATCGCCGTCGCCAGCGGCATTCGCGTCGTCGAAGACACCACCAACGTGCTGCTCGTCTCCGGCGCTCCGAGTTGGGAATACCGGGCGCTTCGGAACCTCCTCATCCAGGACGACAGTGTCGCACTGTGGTGCTGGCTCCAGAGTGCCACCCGGGAATACCCCCAGATGGGCAACCACCTGCTCCGGGACCTGCCGACCGACTTCGGCCCCGACCCCACCGGCACCTCCGGACCCGAGGACGGCTTTCACGTCGTCATCCTCATGGACATCGATCCGACCCGGCCCGGGATGCGGCGCGAGTGGTTCGAGGGCATCCGCAACTTTGTCGAGGACGACGCCGGCGGGCTGCTCTATGTCGCCGGGGAGAAATATACCACCGACTTCTTCCGCACGAACATCAGCGACCCGATCTCCCGCGTCATCCCCGTCGAGCTCGACATAGACCAGGCCCGGGTGGAGCAGGGGAGCTTTCGCTGGCAGCGACGGAACCGCCTCTCGCCCACTACTGACGGGGTCGACAGCCCGCTCCTCAAGTTTTCGATCGAGCCGGAACAAAATCGCCAGATTTGGCGCCGCCTCCCCGGACACTACTGGTCGTTTCCCATCAGGCGCATACGCGGGGCCGGAACCCCCTATATACGGACCGACGACCCGCGGCGGACCATCGACCCCCACGGCGGCTCGGCACAGCCGATGCCCGTCCTCGTCCAGGGCTATTACGGGCGCGGCCGCGTCGCATTCATGGCGTTCGATGAGACCTGGCGCTGGCGTCAGCTCGGGGAGCAGGTACACGACACCTTCTGGACACAGCTTGTCCGCTCGCTGGTCGAAGGCCAGATGCTGGGCACCCGCAGCTTCGCCCGGCTGCAGACGGACGGCGAGCAGTTCGACGTGGGCAGCCCGGTCACCGTCTCCGCACACGTACAATACCCCGAGGGCCGCGCAGATCAGCTTCCGCCGGAGGTGCGGGTCGAACTCAGGCGCGTCGGAGACGACCCGGCGGCTGTCGACGAGCCACCCGAAGTCATCGACTCGCGTACGATTCAGCTCCAGCCCCGGTTCGAGATGCCTGCCGACGGCGAGCCGGGCACACTGGAAGAGGGCAAGCCGGCCGAATATCAGGCCAGGTTCACCCCCGAAGGTGCCGGATATTATCAGCTATCCGTGATTGACGACCCGGCCGGCGGCTCGGCCGCGACCGCGTTCATCCAGGTCGCCGGCGACCCCGAATTCCGCCGGTTGCGAGCCAACATGGCGCGGCTCGAGGAACTCACCGAGGCGAGCTCGGGCGGGGCGGTAGTCGCGCTGAACGAACTCCGCGAACTGCCCGACCAAATCGAGGACCGGAGCGAGGAGGCGGTCATCCCCGGCGGCGAGTTTTCGCTGTGGGCGAACCCGCTCGTGCTGGGCCTGATGGCCCTGCTGCTCGGGGCCGAGTGGTGGCTGCGTAAACGGGCAAACATGGCGTAGAGGAACAGATAAGTGAACCAGCCGATTCTGCAAAAACTGAGAGCGTTCCGGAAACAGCTCCGGGCTGTACTGACCATCGAGGGGCTGGCCTGGACCGGATCGGCACTGGCGGGGCTGGTCGTGGTCTCTCTGGTCATCGACTACCTCCAGCGGCTCACCCTCCCGGCGCGGCTGTTTGCACTGGCCGTCGGCCTGTCGGCGCTGGGATACGTTGTCTACCGCAAACTGGTCTCCCGTCTGCTCCGCCCGATGGACGAGGAGCGGCTCGCGCTCACCGTCGAGGACCGGTTCCCCGAGTTGGGCGATCGGTTGATCAGCTCCCTGCAGTTCGCCCACGCTGTCGAATCCGGGACTGCCGGCCGGTCCGACCAGTCGGTCAGCATGATGGCCGCCGTGTCGCGTGATGCCCAACAGGCAGTTGGCCCGCTCGATCTCAGCGGGACCATCGACCGGAGCCGGGTGCTCAAGTCGGTCGCCCTCGCGGCCGTCCTATGGGCCGGTCTGCTCGGGTACACCGCCGTGCGGCCGGACGTGATGGGCCTCTGGCTCCGGCGCAACGTCCTGATGATGAACGTCCACTGGCCCCAGAGGACCCACCTGGCCGTCCGCTACGATGAGCCGATTATCGAGGGCGATCCGCTCGCCGTCGAGATCGAGGCCGACGGGCGAATCCCCTCCACTCTTCGGTTCCGCTACGAGTTCGAAGGGACCACACGCGAGGGCACGACCGACCTCCGGCCCGTCGGGGGCGGCGGAAGTGTGTTCCGGACGCGGCTCCAGTCCGTCGCCAGCCCGGTCCGATTCCAGATCACCGGTGGCGACGCCGAGACCGAATGGTACCGCGTCGATGTGCTCCGCCGGCCTGCCATCACCGAGTTCATGGTTTGTATCGAGTATCCCGACTACATCAGCCGGACCGATGATCCCCAGGTGAGAAGGCCCACCATCGAAATGCACCGCGCCCCCCAGCGGATCAGCCGAGTGCTGCCCGGGTCCAGGATATGGGTCGGGACAGGGGTGACCAAGCCACTGGCGGATGACGACGATATTCTCCGCCATGGGGCACTTGTCGTACGGGACGGCGAAGACGCCACCCGGATGACACCCGTTCATCCCGGCGAGCCCGATTCGGACGGCATGCACTCGCTCGATTTCTGGTTCCCCGACGGACATGAAGGGGCGATGTTCGAGGAGTTCTGGACGGGGAAGTTTGTGGCGGACCGCGACAGCAACCTGGTCGTTCGACTGCGGGATCACGAGGGCGTGGCAAACCACGCCGCCGCATCCTTCGAGCTTCGGGTCACGCAGGACCGCGAACCGACGGTCCGGGTGGAGAAGGACGGCATCGGCGATTACATCACACCACAGGCCACCCTGCCCCTGCGCATCCAGGCACGCGACGACTACGCCGTCCGGGAAGTGCGTATCACCTATGACTCGGCGATGGAAGGTAGAGAGTTCGGCGAGGGCGAACGGCTCGTACTCCGCCGTGACCTCAACATCCTCCGCGACGGAGGCATCGGCGCCGGATATCCCGCCGCGCCCGAGCCATACTACCGCAGGGCCGTCCGGGCATTCGAAAACGAGGAACACGCCCGGGCGGAATCGTTCCTGTTGACCGCACTCGACGGGCTGGCAGTCCAGCAGACAATCGACGATCGTCACGTTCCCGACTATGCCGCCGCCCGGGAGTTGTTGGCCACCGTCCGGGAGCAGCAGGGCAAGTCGGGCGAACCGACCATCCAACCGCCCGCACCCTGGCGCTGGAACCTCCAGGACCTCGAACTCCCTACGGGCAGCGAGTTCCGCTTCGTCGTCCATGCGACCGATTATATGGACGACGGCACGGACGATAGCGAACCGAACACCGGCTCTTCCGGCCGGGTCGTCTTGAGTGTCGTGACCCCGAATGAACTGTTGGCCCGGCTCACCGAGCAACAGATACACCAGCGGCAGCAGCTCAGCAGGGTGTACGACCGCTATCGGGCACAGATCACCATCGAAATCAATGCCACCGGGAAACAACTGGACGAGGGGGAACTCGACTCGGACCAACTCCAGCGCTTCCGATCGCTCGAAGAGCAGATCGTCCACCTCCAGCGAGAAGTGCTGGACATCGCGCAGGTACTCGATCAGATATTGCAGGAAATGATCAACAACCGGGTCGGCGACAGGCGGGATGTCACCCGGTTGAGCGAAGATGTGGTTGAGCCGCTCCGGCGGCTGCATGAAATGTCCATGCCCCGACTGGCCGCAGAAGTCGGAGAGGCCGGCGACAGCGAAGATATCCAGGGACGGATGCCCATGATGGTCCGCCAGGACGCGCAAATTGCCCAGACCATGGCATCCGTGCTTGCCAACCTGGAGGAACTCGAGACCTACCGCCGTATTATTCAGGACATCCAGTCCATCCGTCAGGACCAGCAGGAATTGATCGAGGAAATAGAAAAAGAACTTGAAGACATGCTGCCCGGAGGGTTATGATATGGTATACAGGAAATGCGGTGGGGAGAACAAGAGGTGGTCGATTATGAATAAACGAATCATGTCGTTTAGCACTCTCGCCCTGGCCTTGGCTATACTGATACTCGGCCCTCTCGCTTACGGCGACGAAGCCGCGCCTGGCGGTGACCGGCTCGCGGCCCGGCAGGAACTCATCAGGGCCAACTTCCAGCAACTGCTCGGCAGAATGCACCAACTCGCCGACCTGCTCGAACAGACTGAACCCGACAACGCCGCACGGCTGCGAACGGCAATCGAGACCGCACAGGAGGGAACGGCCGCCGACATGCAGCGTGTGCTCGAAGCGTTCTCGAGGGACGACCTGGGACGAGTCGAACGCGATGCCCGGAGCGCAGCGGAAGGGATCGACCGGATTATCGACATCCTCACCGGCGTCGACACATCGTTCGAGGACATGGCCGCACAGATCGAGCGGCTGAGAGCCCTCGACGAGCAGATCGGAGACCTCATCGAGCGCGAGCAGGCAGCCATCGAACGCACCCAGATGCTGCAGGCCGCACTCGAAGCGGCCGCTCAAATGGAACAGCTAAAGGGCGAACTGGAGAAACTTATCGAAGGGCAGCAGCAGACCCTCGAACAGACCAGGCAACTCGCCGCGGGGGATCCTGCTGCAGGCGACCAGAACGAGGTCGCCCAGACACAGGAAGGTCTGGCCGGCGATGCCGACAAACTCGCCGAACAGTTCAACGAGATTGCCCAGGCACTCGAAGCCCTTGCCGGATCGGAGAGCGCCGAAGCCGGCGAACCGGGAGAGGGCGGCGAACCGGGAGAGGGCGGCGAAGCCGGAGAGGCCGGTGAAGGCGGAGAGGCCGGCGAAAGCGGTGCCGCGGAATCCGGCCAGAGCCCCGGATCACAACAGGCAGGCGAGGCCGGGGAGGGCGTCAACCGCGCTTCGGAGCCGATGAAACAGGCCGCCGAGGACTTGGCCGGCGGCGACGCCGAGGGGGCCGTCCCCAAGGAAGAAGAAGCCCTGCGCGAACTGGAGCAGGCAAAGGAAAAACTGGAGGAAGCACAGAAGGCCCTGGAAGATTTTATGAGGGAGAATACGCCCGAAGGCCTCCGGGCCGAACAGGAAGCAATCCGCGCCGATACCGAACTCGCTGCCGCGGGCGCCGAAGGCGGTGAAGGTGGCGAAGGCGGAGAAGGTGGCGAAGGCGGAGAAGGCGGCGAAGGCGGAGAAGGCGGTGAAGGCGGAGAAGGTGATGAAGGTGGCGAGGGCGGCGAAGGTCACCCCGGTGATGAAGCTCCCGATCCTCTGGAACCTCTGCTCTCCGAAGTCGAACGCCAGATACTCGAAGAACTTCGGCAGGCCGCCGGCGAGATGGAACACGCCGAGGACCTGTTCGGGGAGGACCTGGCAAAAGCGGAAGGCCACCAGCAGCAGGCACAAGAGCGTCTCCAACAGGCCCAGGAAATGGCCCAAGGGGCGGCCGGCGAAGCTCAAGCCGAGATGCAGGAAGACCTGCTGGCCAAACTCGAAGCCCTCCTGGTCAATATGCTCCATACTCAGCGGCTGATCACCCAGGAGACCGTTATGCTCCACGAGGGCATCACCGAGCGCGACGGCGAACTGCGGCGATCCGATGAACTCGCTCTCCGTACCCTCAGCGTCAGAGAGTCCGAGCTGGCCGACCGGGCCAGCGAGGCGCAAAAAATGCTGGCGGCTGACGGCTCCACGATCGTTCTGCTCACCATAATGGACGCCACCCGGGAGGACATGATCAACGTGTCTGAACTGCTGGCAAAACTGAACTGTGGGCCATATGTCCAATCGCTCGAACGGGCCATCGAAGAGAACCTGGAAGACATGATCCAGGCGATCCAACGAGAGCAGCAGCGACGCGACGAGGAAGAACAGGACGACGACGGGGATGGGGACGGCGACGGCGACGGGGACGACCAGCCGCTGATCCAACTCTCTGCCGAACTGAAAATGCTGCGGGCGCTCCAGCTTCGCATTAATCACAGGACCATTCAGGTCGACAGAGCGCGTGATCAATTGGACGAAGCCGAATTCAGCGAGCAGACTGACAAGCTGGCCGAGCGACAGGCCCGCGTGAGCGGACTGACCAAGGAACTCTCGGCCAAGTTACAGGCCGAACAGGCAGCACAGCAGCAGCAGGGCCTGGAGCAGATGTGGTAACAATCGCATGGATGACATGATGGAGCAAACGATGAAAATACTGACCCGACTGATTGTTCCGGCGATCCTATTGCTCGCCGTACCCGCCGCCGGTGACGAACCGGCCGAACCCTGCCCGAAGACCGAGGTGGCTCGAAGATTCGTCGAGGCGGTGAAGGCGGGCGACCACAACGAGGCGGCTGTCAACCGAATCACCGAACTCTGGGAAAGAATGGAAGAGGCGGAGACCGTCGATACCCGGTTCATAGACGCCTCGTTGAGTGTTCTGAACACAGATTTCAGCCGGGCGCTGGTGATGATCAGGACCCGCCGCTACGAAGAAGCACACGCCGTGCTTTCCGAGC